>JBAPPP010000578.1:0-5698 GCA_049280175.1 Rhodanobacter sp. | reverse complement strand
GACCAGCATCGAATGACCGCCGGAGACCAGCAGCGCCACGAACGGCGGTTGCGGTGGGTCGTCTTCCAGCAAGGGTGCCAGCAGGTGGCCTTCCATGTGATGCACCCCGATCGCGGGTACGCCCAGGGCCCAGGCCAGCGCGCGGCCGGCGGAAGCGCCTACCAGCAATGCCCCGACCAGACCCGGCCCAGCCGTATAGGCCACCCCGCCCAGATCCTGCACCGTCAGTCCAGCCTCGGCCAATGCCTCGCGGATCAGCGGCAGCAGCTTGCGCACATGGTCGCGGCTGGCCAGCTCCGGTACCACGCCGCCGTAGTCGGCGTGCAGCTTGATCTGGCTATACAGGGTATGCGAGAGCAGCCCATGCCCCGGCGCGTCCGGCTCCCAGCGCAGCAGCGCCACGCCAGTCTCGTCGCAGGACGTTTCGATGCCCAAGACGGGCTTGCCTGAAATCGGCTTTGAAAATTCTATGTCATCCACGGTATACTTCGCGGCTCGCCCTATTCAACAGTCCCGTATCCGCGGGAAGACTACCACTCGGAGTTTCCATGCCCAACGTAAAAGTTCGCGAGAACGAGCCGTTCGAGATTGCTCTGCGTCGTTTCAAGCGTACCTGCGAAAAGGCCGGCGTGCTCGCTGAAACGCGCAAGCGCGAGTTCTACGAAAAGCCGACCCAAGAGCGCAAGCGCAAGCGCGCTGCTGCAGTGAAGCGTCACCTGCGTCGCCTGTCGCGTGACGTGTCGCGCAAGACCCGTTTGTACTGAGTTTCCCGGTCCGCCGCCTGTTGGCGGATCCTGCTGCGCCTTGGCGCAGCGTACTTAGGAAACACGGTCGGCGCGGGTTCTCGCAGCCACCGCATGCACTTTAGATCGATCTGGCCGGTGTTGTCCCCTTCGGGCAACGCCGGCTTTGTCGTTTCCGTAGAATGGCTTTCCCCGCCACCCCCGACCTTCAGAGGCTCCCCGCATGACACTCAAGCAGCAGCTCACCGAAGACATGAAAACCGCCATGCGCGGCGGCGACAAGCACCGGCTAGGGGTGATCCGGCTGATGCTGGCGGCGATCAAGCAGCGCGAAGTGGACGAGCGGATCGAGCTCGATGACGTGCAGGTGCTGGCTACGCTGGAAAAGATGCTCAAGCAGCGCCGCGACTCGGTCAGCCAGTTCGATGCCGCCCAGCGCGAGGATCTGTCCGCGATCGAGCGCTCCGAGATGGTGGTTATCGAGGCCTATTTGCCGACCAAGCTGAACGAGGCGGAGATCGACGCCCTGGTTGACGCCGCGATCAGCGAAACCGGTGCCAGCTCGGCTCGCGACATGGGCAAGGTGGTCGCTGCCGTCAAGGAAAAGGCCGCCGGCCGCGCCGACATGGCCGTCGTGTCGGGCAAGATCAAGGCGCGCCTGGCCGGCTGAGTCGCCAAGCGACCGCCACCGCCGTGAAAAAGCGCGCGCCCCTGTAGGAGCGCACCCTGTGCGCGAAGGGCGACGCGTTGTCGCCCATGAGCGCCACCGGGTCACTACCCCGCCGGCCTTCGCGCACAGGGTGCGCTCCTACACAAGCCGTTCCTCCTGCAAGGTCCGCCCGCGACTCATGCATTCCCTTCACGGGGCTGCCCCAAGAATGCCGCCTCCGATCTGTGCGGCCGCCAGGCCCTGACCAACAAGAGAGCATTCAATGCATCCGCTGAAGTGGGCCATCATCTTCGCCATCATCTCGCTGGTCACCGGCCTGCTCGGCTTCCGAGGCGTGTCCGGTGTTACCGGCACCATCGCCAAGGTGCTGTTTGCGATCTTCCTGATCCTGTTCCTGCTTGTCGTACTGGTGGTGATCGGCTTGCTCCACCTGTAGCCGCGCCTGCGTCCGGTAGACTAGGCCGCTTATGCGCGGCCTGATTCCCGACAGTTTTATCGATGAACTGCTCGCTCGCGTCGACATTGTCGACGTGATCGAGCGACGCGTGCCGTTGAAGAAGGCCGGGCGCGAGTGGACGGCGTGCTGCCCGTTCCACAACGAGCGCACACCCTCGTTCTATGTGAGCCCGGCGAAGCAGTTCTTCCATTGCTTCGGCTGCGGCGCACACGGCAGCGCCGTGAAGTTCCTGATGGACTACGAGCGGCTGGAGTTTCCCGACGCAGTCGAGGAGCTGGCGCAGACGGTCGGCTTGAAGGTACCCCGCGAGGGTGGCCGCGAAGCCGCGCCGCGTGAGGACAAGACCGATCTGTACACGCTGCTCGATGCTGCCGCCAGCTGGTACGAGGGCGAACTGCCGCGCAACGATGACGCTCAGGCGTATTGCCGCAAGCGCGGGCTGGATGCGGACACCATTGCGAAGTTTCGCATCGGCTGGGCGCCAGCCGGCTATGACGGCGTAATCAAGTCGCTCGGCAACAGCGAGCGGCGCATGCAGCTGCTGAACGAGGCGGGCATGGTCGCCAGCAGCGAGCGCGGCAGCAAGTACGACCGTTTCCGCGAGCGACTGATGTTTCCTATCCTCGATCGCCGCGGCCGGGTGATCGCATTCGGCGGCCGCGTCTTGCAGGCCGAACAGGCGCCGAAATACCTCAACTCACCCGAAACCCCACTGTTCCACAAAGGTCGCGAGTTGTTCGCGCTGTGGCAAGTGAAGCAGGCCAACGCGAACCTCACGCGGATCATGGTGGTCGAGGGCTACATGGATGTGATCGCGCTGCACCAGGCGGGCCTGCCGATCGCGGTGGCGACGTTGGGCACCGCGACCACGCCGGAACATACCGAGGTGCTGTTTCGCGCGGCGCCGGATGTGGTGTTCTGCTTTGACGGTGACCGCGCCGGTCGAGCCGCCGCGTGGAAGGCGCTGGAGTCAGCGCTGCCGCGATTGCGCGATGGCCGCCAGGCGTATTTCCTGTTCCTGCCCGATGGGGAGGATCCGGATTCATTGGTGCGCAAGGAGGGCAAGGAAGGCTTCGAGAAACGCATCAAGGAGGCGATGCCGCTGTCGGATTACTTTTTCAACGAACTGTCACATGACGTCGAGATGGGCAGCCTGGACGGTCGCGCCCGCCTTGCCGAACGCGCCCGTCCGCTGATCGCCAAACTGCCCGACGGTGCATTCCGCGATCTGATGGCGCAGGAACTGGAAAAGCGCAGCGGCGCCCGTGCGCAGGCCGCTCCCTCCGCGCAGCGTGCCATCGAGCGACCGATGGCCGTACAGCGCAGTTTGGTGCGCAGTGCGATCTCGCTGCTGTTGGCACAGCCCGGAGTGGCCGACCAGGTGGAAAAGCCCTACCGCTTCCTGCGCCTGGACAAGCCCGGTGTGGAGCTGCTCGCCGAGCTGATTGACCTGTCTCGCTCCCGCCCCGGCATCAACTCCGCGATGCTGGTGGAACATTTTGCCGAGCGGCCAGAGTACCCGTCGCTGCAGAAATTGATGGCGACGATGTCGGTGGGAGAACCCGAGGCGCAGCGTGAGGAGTTCTTCGACGCGCTGACGCGGATGGACGACCAGGCCACTACCCAGCGCCGCGATGCGCTGACCGCAAAGAGCCGCGAAGGCTCGCTGGACAGCGCTGAAAAGGCTGAGCTGCGCGAGCTGCTGGCGGCCCGTAACAAGCCGCCGGTGACGTCGACCTGAACGCCGATGTTTTGCAGCCCATCGATCGACATCTGCCGTCTCATGCAAAATCGCAACCCCTTAACGACAACTCGACTGTGGGATCATGTGAAGTCGCCACTGTGCGACTTCGCATGAGATGCAGGGATATCGATGGATTTGCTTCAACGCCTGATCACGATTTTCGCCGAGAACGGTTACGTCGCGGTGTTCATCGCGCTGATGATCTGCGGCGCGGGACTGCCGCTGCCGGAGGACATCACCCTGGTTGCCGGCGGCGTCATCGCCGGGCTCGGCTACGCGAATGTGCATGCGATGTTCGCGCTGGCGATGTTTGGCGTGCTGCTGGGCGATGCGGGCATCTTCTTGCTCGGCCACCACTACGGCGCGCGCATGCTGAAATGGCGGCTGGTCGCGCACATTCTCACGCCCGCGCGCTACGCCGCGGTGCAGGATAAATTTGCACGCTATGGAAATCGCATGCTGTTCATCGCGCGTTTCCTACCGGGCATGCGCACCACCGTCTACGTCATCGCCGGCACCAGCCACCGCGTATCGTTTACGCGCTTCCTGCTGATCGATGGACTCGCGGCGCTGATCAGCGTTCCGTTCTGGGTGTATCTCGGCTACGTCGGCGCCGACAACCACGAGTGGCTGATGAAGTGGGTACGCCGTGGCCAAGGCAGTCTGTGGGCGCTCGTCGGCCTGGTCGTGCTGACTTTACTGGCGCTGTGGTGGCGTCACCATCGGCGACACCAGCAGGCTGCGTCGACGCACCATACTGAGCGATAGCGCGCAGCGGATGCTGTCGAGTCATGCACCACGTGCTTATCGATCCGGCGAGCAAATAGTTTCCCGAATGCCCTTCGACTCCGCTGCGCTCAGAGCCTGCCCCGGACTCGATCCGGGGGCGAACGGCTCGTGCGTAATATTTGCGCGTCGGAGCAATAAGCGGACGCTGTCGACAGCTAGCGCTCTGTCGTTGGCGTGCCCGCTTTGAGATCAACACTCAGACTCTGCAAACTTTGTTGATCCACCCGGATCAGCCCGTGGGTGGGTGAGTCGAGGTCGGCAATCAGGCTCATCGCAATCGCGATCGTGAGCACCGGCACGAAGGTTGTCAGTGCGGTACGTCGCCGCTGACCGTAGCCCACGACGATCGTCGTCATGATCGAAAGAATCCCCAGCAGTAACCAGATGTCGGTGGGAATCCGGTTTGCCGCCGCGGCGACGCGCTTGCCGTCGAGGTCGATCATCTCGTTCAAGGCCTGCACGTAGATCGAGGTGATCGGCGTAGAACTCTGCTGGCTTGCCGCCACAGCTCCGGCCCAAAGCTCATTCTGGATCTGCCTGGAGTGTCTGGCGCTGGCTTCGCGCTGCGGATCGGTCGTCGTATCGCCAAATATCGCCATGCGCGCGTCGACATAATCCCGCAGCAGCCCGCCCGCCTGGGTCCGCGTGGGCTCCGGCTGCATCATCGCGCGCAGATAGGTCGTGCCAATCGCATTGGCTTCGTCGACCACGAGTTGCTTGCGGTAGTCGAAGCGGGTCAACGCCATCGAAAGCGTAAAACCGATCAGAAGACTGAGCAGTACCGCGATCTGATTGCGCGTCTCCTCGATCTGCTTGTCGCCATCCTGCCCGATCTTGTCGTGATTTCTGGCGCGCAGCCGAAAACCGATCTCATAGGACAGCAGCAGCACGACGCAGATGACGAAAAACAGTAGCCCCGGATACTCGAACAAGAACATGCGCACCCCTCCGTGTCATACAGAAGTTGTTCTGCACCAGCCAGCGACTCTTGAAACTCGACGCCACTTTAGCGACTTCCTCCGGCCTCTGCTCCGACAAGCGCGAGCAAGCGACCGATCAAGGCGTGGGCGTCGCTGGTGACGGTGCCACGTCCTGCCGGTTCCACCAGCCACCACCGAGTGCCTGGAACAACGCCACCGTATCGGCATAGCGGTTCGCACGTGCCTGCGCCAGGGCGATGGCGGCCTGTCGCCACGTCTGCTCGACGTTGAGCATGACCACCTCGCTGATGTCGCCAAGCGCGAGCTGCTGTTGCGCGATCGCGAGACTGCGCGCGGCGGCACGCTCGGCCAGGT
>JBAPPP010000577.1:0-4098 GCA_049280175.1 Rhodanobacter sp. | reverse complement strand
ATCCAATCCCTTACGACGCTCAGCACGGCGGTGAACACGCTGGACGCGTTCAAGAACATGAATTTGCAGAACACCCTGCAGTCGGCACTGACCGGCTCGATAGGGCACTGATTGTCGGGATGTTGAGAGTCCCGGTTGTGCGGCTCCTTTGATTGGCGTCCGATTCGCGGGGAAACGTGATGGAACGAAAATCGTGGCGACGTCTGTGCACTACCGGTTGCGCCGGCCTGGTTCTGCTTGGCGGGGTGGTGAGCGCACAGGAATCGGGGACGACCGCCGCCCCTCAAGCGCCGGGCTCAACGCCGGCTGCATCCGCACCGTTGCCGCCCGATGTCAGCAAGAAATTGTCGGAGCAGGGCGAGCAACTGGATGCCATGCGCAGCCAGATCAACGCCTATACCGCGCAACTCGACGCGATGAAGCGCGCCCTGGTGGCCCAGGAAGCGAACTATCACGCCTTGCGTCATGCGGTCGGCATGGACGTGCTCGATGCCCAGCGCGGCGGCAACATCAATGCCTCCGGTGGTGGAGCAAGCGCGCTGCCGATGCCTAGCCCCGGCAGTGATCAGCAGACCTCTGTACAACCGGTAGGTCAAGCGCCGCCCCCGCCGACGGATAACAAACCGCCGGCAGTCGCGCAGATCTCCGATCAGCCCGGCGTACTGACACCGCGCGGTGTGCTGGTGGTGGAGCCGAGCTATCAGTATGGGTATTCGTCGGTCGAGCGCGTCGACCTGATCGGCTACACGATCATTCCAGCGATCCTGATCGGCCTGATCGATGCGCGTGAGGTCAGGACCACCACGCAGACCGCCACGCTGGCACTGCGCTACGGGTTGACCAATCGGCTGGAAGTGGAAGTTCGCGTCCCCTATGTCGATGCCAGCAGCTATACGACCAGTCGCGAAATACTGACCGGCAGTTCCGAGGACAATGTATTCACGACCAGCGGCCGCGGCATCGGTGATGTCGAGGCTACGGCGCGCTATCAGTTCAACGATGGCGGCGCCGATGGCGCCTACTATGTGGGTTGGTTGCGCTACAAGTCGCGTACCGGCACCGATCCCTTCGAAGTCATCACCGATTGCGTGGTGCGCTGTGTGCAGAACACGACGGGCACGGGCTTGCCGCTGCAACAGCCGACCGGTTCGGGATTTGAATCCGTGCAGCCGGGCCTGACCTGGTTGCTTCCTTCCGACCCGGTCGTGATTTTCGGCAACATAAGCTACCTGCATAACTTCCCGCGCTACGACGTAAGCCTCAATATTCTGAATGGCGGCAAGGAACCGCTCGGCAAGGTCACGGTCGGCGATATCTTCGATGCCAGCATCGGTGTGGGGCTGGCGCTGAATGACCGGGCTTCCATCAGCTTCGGCTATGACCAGAGTTTGATCGGCATCAGCAAGGTCAACAACAGGACCGTGCCCGGCTCGGTCAAGACGACGGAAGGCACGCTGCTCATCGGTGGCGCCTACCGGCTCAATGACAAGCGTACCCTGAACTTCACGCTGGGCGTCGGGGCGACCCGCGACACTCCGGATGTCAACATGACGGTCAGGCTGCCCATGAGGTATTAGGGATGATCCAAACGAGTCCATCCTGGACTTGCTCCAAGTCGCCGCGCAGGGATGCTGCGCCGGCGGTCGCGATTCAGATGCCCTTGGCGTGCATGGCGGCTTTGCCGCCCGTATCTGCGTTCATGTGTTGCGCGAAGTGCTCAAGGTGATCGAGATCGTGTTGATTTACTTCCTTCGCCTTCGCCCAACGCAGAATCACAACACAGCAGGTAAAGGGTCGACGATCGAGCGCGCGCGTCGAGCTCAAGGGCGGGCGCTCACAGGTGGCGTATCGGTACAGGGCTGCTGTCGGGCATGCCAGTCAGCTAAAATGGGGGTTTCCCTGTTGCGAGATCTTTCATGAGTGCGCACGACATCCGATCCGCTGTTCGTCCCGATCCAGACCAGCCGCTGGTAGACATTGCCGACTACGTCGCCGATTACCAGGTCGACTCGAAAGAGGCCTACGACACGGCGCGCTACATGCTGCTCGACTCGCTGGGCACTGCGATGCTGGCCATGAAGTTCCCGGAATGCGTGAAGCATCTTGGTCCATTGGTACCGGGTGCGACGCTGTCGGGCGGCGCACGCGTGCCGGGTACCAGTCACGAGCTTGATCCGGTGCAGGCCGCGTTCGCGATCGGCACGCAAATTCGCTGGCTG
The DNA here is from genome assembly GCA_049280175.1 of Rhodanobacter sp. Lineage (GTDB taxonomy): Bacteria > Pseudomonadota > Gammaproteobacteria > Xanthomonadales > Rhodanobacteraceae > Rhodanobacter. The sequence continues at coordinate 1,879 of JBAPPP010000577.1, read as the reverse complement.
GATTTCAACGACACCTGGCTGGCCGCCGAATGGGGCCATCCGTCGGATAACCTGGGCGCGATCCTCGCGGTTGCCGATTACCTGAGCCGCAAGGCCGAGCGCGAAGGTGGCACCCCACTGACCGTGCGCGACGTGCTGGGCTATGCGATCAAGGCGCATGAAATCCAGGGCTGCTATGCGTTGCTGAACAGCTTCAACCGGGTTGGCCAGGATCACGTCATCCTGGTGCGCCTGGCCTCGACCGCTGTGGCTACGGCCATGCTCGGCGGCAGCAAGGAGCAGATCGTCACGGCCGTGTCGCATAGCTGGATCGACAACGGTGCGCTGCGCACTTACCGTCATGCGCCGAATACGGGCCCGCGCAAGAGCTGGGCAGCCGGTGACGCCTGCCGTCGCGCGGTGACTCACGCGATCAATGCGGTGTACCGCGGGGTGGTCGGCTATCCGTCGGCACTCAGCGCGAAGACGTGGGGCTTCTACGACGTTGCGTTCAAGGGCAAGCCGTTCGAGTTCGAGCGCCCGTTTGGCAGCTACGTGATGGAAAACGTGCTGTTCAAGATCAGCTTTCCCGCCGAATTCCATGCACAGACCGCGGTCGAATGCGCGATGCAGCTGCACACCCAGGTAGCTGGCAAACTCGATCAGATCGAGAAGATCGTGATCGAGACCCAGGAAGCCGGCTGCCGCATCATCGACAAGACCGGCCCGCTGGCAAACTACGCTGATCGCGACCATTGCATCCAGTACATGGTGGCGGTGCCGCTGATCTTCGGCCGCCTCGTGGCGAGCGATTATGACGACGATATCGCTGCGGACCCCCGCATCGATGCCCTGCGCGACAAAATGGTGGTCAGCGAAAACCCGCAGTTCACCAGGGATTATTTCGATCCGGCCAAGCGATATATCGGCAATTCGGTGCAGGTCTTCTTCAAGGACGGCACGAGCACCGAAAAGGTCTCGATCGATTACCCCATCGGTCATCGGAAACGCCGCGCCGAGGGCATTCCGGTGTTGTTGAAGAAGTTCGAGGCGGCGATGCGAGGGCATTTGCCGGCGCATCAGGTCAAGGCGATCCTGGCGGCTACGAGCGATCCGGCGAAGCTCGATGCGATGCCGTTACAGCAGTTCCTCGGTCTCTTCACATTGTAAAGACTATGTTAGTGAGAGATTAAGACCGTGCGAAGCGAAGTGGCAGTTTTGAACACATCAGGCTGCTACTTCGTGGTTACTTTGCAGCCACGGATATAATGCGAAATAGGGATAGGGGGTGTCACAAGTCAAGCTTGCAAGGTCGGGAATGTAGGTGCAGACTGCCTTCGCGGCTTTCCTGAACGGAGTCTCACCAAGATCTTTTACTCCTGCAGTTTTTACTGTGCCAACCACTTAACGAATTTGCTACACTCTCCACCGCTTGTTGTAGAAATGCCAAGCTTTAGGCTGCACTGAGCCTTCAATCACGTTGTTAAGTTCTGACGCGCGATTTCCGGTTAGGGTGGAACGGACGCGAAAACCTAAAAAAGAGGAGACACCTGATGAAACGTAAGGGCTTGTATTTTCTGATAGCGCTGGCCCTGGGCGGCGTAGGTGCCGTTCATGCGCAGGACACCACGGCTCCAGCCCCGGCTGATACCACGACGACCACGACGACCACGACGACCACGACTGAAGGCATTGCCAGTTATGACAATCGTTGGTACATCGCGCCGACCGTGGGCGGTTATTACAACGATACCAAGCGCGATACCAACAGCCGTCAGTTCTATTACGGCATCGGTTTCGGCACCTTCCTCACGCCGAATATCTCGATCGACGCCTTCGTCGACCGTACCAAGCGTGATATCGATAATGGCCCCCTGAATGGCGGCGGTCATAACAATGA
>JBAPPP010000576.1:0-5871 GCA_049280175.1 Rhodanobacter sp. | reverse complement strand
GCATGTTGGGCATCGCTGCGCTCACCCCAACCTACGCGATCCTCTGGCTTCTGCTTCAAAACAGCGCTGACAGCAGCAACACGATGCCGACAATGCTGGTCGCCCAGATCAGGGTGCGCAGGTAAGGAATGCCTGCGGCATAGACCGGGACATACACCAGTCGCGCCCAGAAGTAGAGCTGCGCTCCCAGGATGGTCATGGCGTCGTGACGCTGCAGCAGCTGGGCGGCGAGCACGACGGCGACGAAGAGCGGAAAGGTCTCGAGGAAGTTGGCTCGCGCGCGATCCAGCCGGGCGACTATACCGGTGAGCGGTGGTGTCGCATCCCGCGGGCTGACTGCCCAGTGAAGGCCGCGTTGGCCCGTGGAAAAGGTCGCGGCAATTGCAATCTGCACCAACCCCAGCACAACACTCCAGACCAGCATATTCAATTCGGTAGTCATGATCCGTTCCCCCGATGCGGTGATGGCATGGTGAACCATTCAAATCGCCCAGGCCAGCGTACGGGTTTGCCACACGTCGGCACTGGGCGATACTGGGTGGATGACCAGCTCCAATAACACGCGTCCGCATAACTCGTGGCCCGATGACACCCAGCCCGATGACATCGGTGCGCTGCTCGGCGCAGACGGCCCATTTGCCCGCGAACTGCCGAACTTTGCACCGCGCGAGGCGCAGCAGGTGATGGCGCGGGCGGTGCAGCAGGCCATCGCCGGACGCGAGACGTTGATTGCGGAGGCCGGCACCGGCACCGGCAAGACCTTTGCGTATTTGGTCCCCGCGTTGTTGTCGGGCGAGCGGGTGATCATCTCCACCGGCACCAAGACGCTGCAGGATCAGTTGTATTTCCGCGATCTGCCGAAAGTGAGCTCGGTCCTGGGTGCACGGGTGAAGGCCGCATTGTTGAAGGGCCGTGCGAATTACCTATGTCTCTACCGGCTCGACCAGACCGTGCGCGAAGGCGCTACCTTCGAGCGGACCCAGGCAGCGCAGCTCGCGACGATCCGCGCTTGGTCGGCACGCACGCGGCGTGGCGACCGGATGGAACTGGCCGAGGTGCCCGAGGAGTCGCCGCTGTGGCCCCGAGTTACCTCCACGCCGGAAAATTGCCTTGGCGTGGAGTGCCCGTTCTTCGACGACTGCTATGTGGTGAAAGCTCGCCGCGAGGCGCAGGAAGCCGACATCGTGGTGGTGAACCACCATCTGCTGTTTGCGGACCTCGCGCTCAAGCAGGAAGGCTTCGGCGAAATCCTTCCGGGCGCGTCGGCATTCATCCTCGACGAAGCGCACCAGATTCCCGAGCTGGCCGGGCAGTTTTTTTCACGGAGCGTCAGCGCGCGTCAGTTGACCGAGTTGGCGCAGGATGCACTGACCGAATGCACCGGCATCACCGGCGCGATCGGTTTGCTACTGGAGCCAGTGGAGGCGCTGCAGGATGCAGCGCGCCGGCTGCGATTGGCGATGGATGCGTTGCCGCAACGTGGCGCATTTCAGCAACTGGAGGAGCGCGCGGGCGTGAGCGAAGCGCTGCGTGATCTGCGCGAGTTGCTGGCCACGCTGACCGAACTGCTTGCCTCGCAGGCAGAGCGCTCGCGTGGTTTCGCAAACCTGCACGAGCGCGCAGGCCTGTTCGCTGATCGACTGGATCGTATCGTCGAAGGGCGCGGCGATCGCGATGTGCGCTGGTACGAACAATTCCCACGCGGCTTCGCGTTGTACGCCACGCCGCTGGACCTGGCCGCGCCGATGCGCACTCTGCGCGAGCACACGCAGGCTGCGTGGATTCATACCTCGGCCACACTGTCCGTGGCGGGGGACTTCGGCCACTTCGCGCGCCAGCTCGGACTGGAAGATCCGCAGACGTTGAGCCTGGAAAGTCCCTTCGACTATGCACGCCAGGGACTGTGCTATCTGCCACCACCGCTGCCTGATCCAAACGCACGCGACTACACCGAAAAAGTGATCGAGGCCGTGCTGCCGGTGCTGCATGCATCGCATGGTCGCGCGTTTCTGTTGTTCACTTCGCATCGCGCGCTGCGGCGTGCCGCCGAGTTGCTGCAGGACAAGGTGCCATGGCCGCTGTTCGTACAGGGCACCGCGCCGCGGCCACGCCTGCTGGAAGAATTTCGCGCGAGTGGTCACGGCGTGTTGCTCGGCGCGGCGAGTTTCTGGGAAGGCGTTGACGTCGTCGGCGAGTCGTTGAGCGTAGTGGTGATCGACAAGCTGCCGTTCGCCGCGCCGGACGATCCGGTGCTGATGGCGCGACTGGATGCGCTGGAGCAATCCGGCATCAATCCGTTCATGGGCTGGCAGGTGCCCAACGCGGTGATTGCGCTGAAGCAAGGTGCCGGCCGCTTGATCCGCGACGTGCACGATCGCGGGGTCTTGGTATTGTGCGACCCGCGGATTTCGAGTAAAGGGTATGGACGGCTGTTTATGGCCAGCCTGCCGCCGATGCCGCGTACGCGCGAACTGGCTGACGTGCAGGCATTCTTTGACGACACTGACACGACGACAATCACCACGGGTTGAGGAGGCAGCAGATGGCCAAGGTCACCGGACTGGGCGGTATCTTCTTCAAGGCACGCGATCCGGCTGCGCTCGGCGCGTGGTACGCGAAGCATCTGGGCCTGGGTGTCGAGGAATGGGGCGGCGCCCGGTTCGATGACAATGCAGGTCGTGCCGGCTACACGTTATGGTCACCCTTTGCTGCCGATACCGGCTATTTCGCGCCTAGCACACAGCCGTACATGATCAACTTTCGCGTCGACGATCTCGATGCCCTGCTGGCGCAATTGCGTGCCGATGGCATCGACGTGGACGACCGCGTCGATGAAAGTGAATACGGTCGATTCGGTTGGCTGATGGATCCGGAAGGCACGCGCATCGAGCTGTGGCAGCCGCCCGAGTGAACATCCGGGTAGCTGCCTTGCCTGTCGCCCCGTGATTCCTGCGCCAGCGCGACATGGAACCTGATCTGTCCACCGCCCCAGGACTGCTCGGCATACTCGAGCAGCTGCGTCAGCGTGAGCCGATCTTCCATCGTCCCGAATTCGGCGCCACGCGTGCGGAGCTTGAACGCATGATGGCAGCGGATTTTTGGGAGGTGGGTGCGTCCGGTCGTCGTTACAGCAGGCAGTACGTGCTGAACGTGCTCGATGCACGTCGCCACTCGTCCGATGAAGACGCATGGGAAACCAGTGATTTCCATTGCCGCGAGCTGGCGGCGAACATCTATCTGCTCACCTACACGCTGCTGCAGGGCCAGCGTCGCACGCGGCGCTCGACCATCTGGAGCCGTGCGTCAGGCGAATGGAAGATCGTGTTCCACCAGGGCACTGAAGTGGCGGACGCCTGAACATCCGCCAAGGCGCTGGTTTAGCGGACTGAGGTGTCAGTCGAGCGTGGCGCCGAAGCGATGTTTCCGCGGCAGATAGTAATGATCCGGGTCCAGCGAAACGGCAACGTAGCGCGACCGTCCGACAATTTCATTGCGTGCAAAGAAACCCAGATAGCGCGAGTCCTTGCTGTTGTCGCGATTGTCGCCAAGCAGCAGGTAGTGGTCGGCCGGCACCGTTACCGGCCCGTAGTTGCTGGCCGCACTTGGCCAGTTCGCGGAAAGCCGCACGGCATGGCGCACATCGCCGAGCTGCTCGATGGCATAACGGGCGGGATCCTGCAGGTCGTCATGGATGCCGCTGTAGGCAGCTGGCGCATAGCTCGATGCGTGGCCATTGATGTACAGCACGTTGTCGCGCATCGCCACTTCGTCACCGGGCAGGCCGATCACCCGTTTCACCAGACGTTCGTTGGCGGCCTGCGAATCAAGCACGACGATGTCGCCCCGCCTGGGGTCGGCCAGATGTATCAGCGACACATGCGTGAACGGCAGCCGGACATCGTAGGCCGCCTTGTCGACAAAAATGCGGTCGCCAATCTGAATCGTTGGCTGCATCGAGCCGGTCGGCACCACATTCCAGTCGGCCACTGCGCTGCGGAACACGACCATGCACAGCATGAACGTGATAAAGCCCTTGTTTCGTGCCAGAAACCTGATCACGGTGCGCATGGAAACCCCTCCTGGAAGACGATCACATCGGGCCGACAACGGAACGAGCGGATGCCTGAAACAGGTTGACCGCGCCGGCCCTGCAAAGTTGCAGGGATGAAGTCGGCTCCGTCGGCACGGACAGCGCAACGCCATCTCGCGGCCAGCCCCGGGCCACTCGTCGCCCCCGATGCCGCCGATGTGGCTGCTTTCATCGGCACTCCAATCAAGGGAGTGCGGGCGATGAACCACTGGACACAAACGGTAACGGCCAAGGTGCTGGGCATCGGCTTGCTGGCATTGCTGATGACAATACCGTTGATGGAGGTTGGCGGGCTGGTGAGTGAACGCCAGCAGCTGCGCGAGACCGCCATTGCGCAGATAGCGCAAGGCTGGGGCGGCTCGCAGGTGCTGGGTGGCCCGGTGCTGACGGTGCCCACCTTGCACCCACTCACCATCGCAGACAGTGGGCCTTTACAGAGCGGGGTGCCACAGTGGCGCGCCGGCAGTGAAAGCATCTTGGCCGACACGCTGAAGATGGACACTGCAATGGCCGTGGAAACCCGGCGCTATGGCATCTACGCCGCGCCGGTATTCGTATCGACGGTGAGGCTGAAGGCCACCTGGCGTGCGGAAGATCTGGCGCAGTTTCACCAGGCGAGCACGGCACAATGGCAAGGCGGCAAGGCCGAACTGCGTTTGCCGATCGGCGATCTGCGCGGTCTGCAGGAAGTCAGCGACCTGCGCATCAACGGCAAGCCGGCACGCTTCGATTCGTCGGCGGATCGCCTCGGAAAGTGGCCGAACGTGGTGGTGCCGATGGATCTTGACACGCTCGGCAGCCAGCCAATCGATGTCGAGATCAGTCTGAAGCTGGCCGGCACCGAGTCACTACAGTTACTGCCGCTGGCACGCAGCACGGATGTCACAATGCACGCACCGTGGCGCGATCCGAGCTTTACAGGCGCTGCGCTACCGCTCGAGCACCGGATCGACGCGCAGGGTTTCAGCGCGCACTGGCATCTGCTCGATCTCAATCGCAGCTACGGCCAACACTGGACCGACGGCGCCGACGGCATGGATCAGGCGTTGCAGGCATCGGCGTTCGGCGTGCAGTTGTATCAGCCGGTCGATGTGTATCAGCGCAACGAGCGCGCCGGCAAGTACGGGCTGCTATTCATCGCCATGACGTTTGTCGCGTTCTTCCTGTTCGAGGTGCTCAAGCGGCTGCGCGTGCATCCGGTGCAGTATCTGCTGGTCGGTGCGGCGCTGGCCACGTTCTACGTGGTGCTGCTGGCATTGTCCGAGCAGATAGGTTTTGGCGCGGCCTATGCCGTGGCTGCCGCGTCGGTGGCGTTCATCGTGGGTGGCTACGCGATGGCGGTGCTGCGCGCACGCCGTGCCGGACTGCTACTGGGTGGCGTGCTGGTGCTGATCTACGCCATGTTGTACGGCCTGATCGCCGCCGAGCAGTACGCCTTGCTGATCGGCGCACTGGTGCTGCTGGTGATGGTCGCGCTGATGATGTATCTGACCCGACGCATTGACTGGTATGCCTACGTCCCGACAACGACCTCCGGGTCGACCTCGCCACCGACCGCGCCACCGGGTATGCCGCCGACTGTGCCGCCAGCCGGTATCATGGAGCCATCATGAACCTGCTCGCGATCGAAACCGCCACCGAAGCCTGTTCCGTTGCCCTGATCCACGGCGATGAGCTGATCGCGCGCAGCGAGATCGCGCCGCGCCGGCACACCGAGCTGGTGTTGCCCATGGCCGACGCCTTGCTGGCCGAAGCCGGCATCGGCCGGCATGCGCTGGATG
>JBAPPP010000575.1:0-4031 GCA_049280175.1 Rhodanobacter sp. | reverse complement strand
CGTCGACGCGGCGGGCGCGGCGGCACTGCCAGCTGCCGCGGGCTTGCCCGACCTCGGCGCGGCGATCTTGATCTTGGCGCCGTCGCTCAAGCGGTCCATGCCGTCGGTGACCACCGTCTGACCTGCCGAGAGGCCCGACAGGATGACTGTGTTCTTGCCGTCGCTGGGGCCCTGGGTCACCTTGTGCACAGAGACCGTCTGGTCGGCGTTGACCAGGTAGACGTAGTCCCCCGGTGCCCCGCTCTGTACTGCCGGCGTCGGCACCAGTACCGCGCGCTGCAAGGTGTCGACCAGCAGTTGTACGTTGACGAACTCATTCGGGTACAGCGACTCGTCGTCGTTCGGGAACGTCGCGCGCAAGGTCACGGTGCCGGTGCCGGTGGCCATCTGATTGCTGAGTGCGTAAAGGGCGCCGGTGCCGAGCTGCTTGCTGTTGTCGCTGTTATAGGCCGTGACCGCCAGCTTGCCGCTGGCAGTGAAGCGCTGCAGCACCTTGCTCAATGAGTTCTGCGGCACGGTGAACTGCACCGTGGTCGGCTTCATGGTGGTGATCGTCACGATGCCCGGCGAAGACGACTGGGTGACGAAGTTGCCCGGATCGACCAGACGCAGGCCGACGCGGCCGCCGATCGGCGCGGTGATATGGCAATACGCAAGATCGAGATCGAACTGCGCGATATTCGCCTGGTCGGCCTGCACGGCAGCCTCGTCCTGCTTGACCGTGAACTGCTGGTCGACAAACGTCTGCTCGGCAATCGACTTCTGCTCATGCAATTGCGTGAAGCGCGCGAGGTCGGCGCGGGCCTGGGCCAGGCTTGCCTGATCCTTGGCCAACTGCGCTTGCGCCTGCTGCTTGTCGATTTCGTACTGGCGTGGGTCGATCTGGGCCAGGAACTGGCCCTTGGTCACGTCCTGGCCTTCCTGATAGCCCACCGACGTCAGGTAACCGCTCAGCTGCGGCAGCACGTTGACCGTGCTGATCGGCGTCACCGTGCCCAGCTCGTTCAAGGTTTCAGGCATGTTGCCCAGGGTCGCCTTCGCAGCGCTCACCACTTGCGCGGGCGTGCCGGGTTTCACCTTTTCGGCATTGAGGAGATGGATCACGACCAGGACGATCACCGCGATGACGACGACTCCGGCGATCAGCCAGCCACGTCGTTCGTGAAAAAATCCGGCGGCTTTCGAGGTGTCGGCACTCATAAAACATCTCCCACGTGTTCATTCCTCGTACTAAAGCACTTTCATTTGTCAAAACAACGTCGTCCCGGACGGCAGGGCCGTCGACAAGGATAACCGGCAGAATGCTCTTAACGGTTCGCCGGTCCGTGCGGTTGACATGAAGGTTTGCCTCAACGGTCGCGCGCCGATGCAGAGATGATGTCGAACAGGCGCCCAGGCCATGTGCCTCAGGGCGTGGTGGCCTTCACCAGCTTGATTTCAAACAGCTTCGGCCAGCACTTGCCGGTGACAAACAGCCGATCGTGCGCCGCGTCGTAGGCAATGCCGTTGAGCACATCGTTGCCGGGGTCAGGCAGCTTGTTGACGTCGAGCAGGCCTTTGAGGTCGATCCAGCCCACGACGTGACCGGTGGCCGGATCGATCCGTGCGATGCGCGTGGTCAGCCAGATGTTCGCGTAGATCTCGCCCTTGACCCATTCCAGTTCGTTGAGGTTCGTCACCGGTACGCCGTCGGCCGTCACCATGATGCTGCCGGTTGCGGTCAGCGCTTCCGGATCAAGGATACGCAACACGGATGAACCATCACTCATGTAGAGATGGTGATCGTCACGGGTCAGCGCCCAACCTTCGCCTGGATAGCTGAAGGTGTGCTGCAACTTGAAGCTGGCCAGGTCATAGACAAAACCGGTCTGGTCCTGCCAGGTGAGCTGCACCAGCTCGTTCTTCCAGTCCACGATGCCTTCGCCGAAATACTGCGGCGGCACGTTGTAGCGCTGCAGTACTTCGCCGGTTTGCAGTTCGACCTTGCGCACCGTCGATTCGCCGGTTTCGCCCGTGCTTTCGTAGAGATAGCCGTCCTTGTAGAACAGGCCTTCGGTGTAGGCGCCGGTATCGTGTGGATAGACGTTCACCACTTTGTAGCCGTAGACGGGTATCGCCGCCTGTGCGGCGGTACTGCCCAGCAGCATGGCGAGGGCGAGGGTCTGGGTCAGGCCGGGCGAGCGGATCATCGGGTCAGCTCCTTGTGTAGGAGAGCGGTGGTACGTGGGAGTGGCTGGCCACGCACGTTATCAGCCAAGCGGTCGTACACGGAAGTTGCGACCTTTGATCTTGCCGGCGCGCAATCGTTCCAGCGCCTTGTTTGCCAGCGCGCGGCTGATCGCCACGTAGGCGCGGGTGGCGAATACATCGATCTTGCCGATGTCGGTCGCGCTCAATCCTGCGTCGCCGGTCAGCGCACCGAGAATGTCGCCGGGACGCAGCTTGTCCTGGCGGCCGGCATCGATCACCAGGGTCTTCATCGGGGCCAGGTGCAGCGTCTTGCCGCGTGTCGGCGTGATCTTCAGCGGTCGCCATGGCAGCGGACTGCCCGACAGCTCTTCGATGTTGCTGGCCTTCGGTCGTTCGCGCGACGTGCATAGCGTGATCGCCAGTCCGGACTGCCCGGCGCGACCGGTGCGGCCAATGCGGTGCGTGTGGGTTTCCGGGTCGTGCGGTATGTCATAGCTCACCACCAGCGGCAGCGCGGCAATGTCCAGCCCGCGCGCGGCGACGTCGGTGGCGACCAGCACGGCGCAGCTGTGGTTCGCAAAGCGCACGAGTACTTCGTCGCGGTCACGCTGTTCCATGTCGCCGTGCAAGGCCAGCGCGGAGAAACCGCGGCGGTCGAGCTCCTGTGCCACGGCGTCCACCTCGCGGCGCATATTGCAGAACACCAGCGCATGTTCTGCGCGATCACTGCTCAGCAATTGCGCCAGTGCGTCCATCTTCTGCGCCGGCTCCACTTCGTGAAAACGTTGCTCGATCGCCGGCCGCTCATCGATAGGCGCATCCACCGTCACTTCCACCGGGTCACGCTGCATGCGTTGACTCACGGCGCGGATCTCCTGCGGATACGTCGCCGAGAACAGCAGCGTCTGGTGATGCTTGGCGATGCGTCCCACGATGTCGTCGATCGCTTCGCTGAAACCCATATCGAGCATGCGGTCCGCCTCATCCAGCACCAGCACCTTGATGCCGCCGCCATGCAGGCTGCCGCGCTTGAGGTGTTCCTGCACTCGCCCAGGCGTACCGATCACGATGTGCGGATCGTGCGTCAGCGACGCCAGCTGAGGCCCCAGCGGCATGCCGCCGCACAGCGTCAGCAGCTTCACGTTCGGAATGTTCGCCGCCAGCTTGCGGATCGCCTTGCTGACCTGGTCCGCCAGTTCGCGGGTCGGGCACAGCACCAGGGCCTGCAGGCGGATCGTGTCGGCATCGAGTGTCTGCAGCAGGCTCAGCCCGAACGCGGCAGTCTTGCCGCTGCCGGTCTGCGCCTGCGCAATCACGTCACGCCCAGCCAGCATCGGCGGCAGACTCTGCGTCTGCACCGGGGTCATTTCGGTATAGCCGAGCGTTTCGAGGCTGGCGAGCAGGGCGGGTTTGAGTGGGAGCGTGCTGAAAGCGGTCATGCGATATCATCGCACGAGCGCTGAAGCGGGGAAGATTTGGCGTCCGATGTTTGCGCGAGGACAATACGTAACGCGCCGCAATGAATCGTAAAATCAGGGGGGATAGATGCGGAATCTGACGTTGGCCGCTGTCTGTGCATTGGCGGTGTCCGCCTGTGCAACGAGTACATCAAACAATCGGCCCCAGTCGCTAGCTGCTCCTGCCGAACAAAACACTAGAGCACAGCCCGCGAATTCTGACCTCAGGTATGACCCAGTGGCTCATGCGCAGCCGATATATCCGGGGTTTGACGTGATTTTCGGCATTCAGGGCAAAACAGTTCTTATGGTATTGGTGAACCCCGACGGTCAAGTGGCGGACATCAAGGTCGAGAAATCCGCGGGCGCTCGCGAACTCGATCG
>JBAPPP010000574.1:0-3235 GCA_049280175.1 Rhodanobacter sp. | reverse complement strand
GGGGAGGGAGCAGAGCAAGTCCTCGCAAGATAGAGCTCATGCCCTACTCGCAGCGAAGGACTTCGCTTCCGATGTTACTTCTGCGCGAACAGATGCTCGACGCCAGCACGCTCTTCACGCAGTTCCTTGTCGGTGGCGTCCATGCGGGCGCGCGAGAAGTCATTGATCGCCAGACCCTGCACGATCTCGTACTTGCCGTTCTTCACCGTCACCGGGTAGCCGTAAATCACGCCGGGGGCGATGCCGTACGAACCATCTGACGGAATGCCCATCGAGACCCAGTCGCCCTCGGCGGTGCCGTGCGCCCAGAAGTGCATGTGATCGATCGCAGCCGAGGCTGCGGAAGCCGCCGACGAGGCACCACGCGCCTTGATGATCGCCGCGCCGCGCTGCTGCACGGTCGGGATGAAGTCGCTCTCGTACCAGCTCTGATCAATCAGCGAGATCGCCGCCTTACCGCTGACAGTGGCGTGGTGGATATCCGGATACTGGGTCGAGCTGTGATTGCCCCAGATCGTCATCTTCTTGATGTCGGTGGTATGCGAACCGGTTTTTTCAGCGAGCTGGCTCAAAGCACGGTTGTGGTCCAGACGCACCATCGCGGTGAAGCACTTCGGATCCAGGTCCGGCGCGTTCTGCTGCGCGATCAGTGCGTTGGTATTGGCCGGATTGCCGACCACCAGCACCTTCACGTCACGCTTCGCATGTGCGTTCAGCGCCTTGCCCTGCGGGCCGAAGATCGCGCCGTTCGCTTCCAGCAGATCCTTGCGCTCCATGCCCGGGCCGCGCGGACGCGCGCCGACCAGCAGGGCGTAATCGACATCCTTGAAAGCGACATTGAGGTCATCGGTGGCGACCACGCCGGCCAGCGTCGGGAACGCGCAGTCGTTCAGTTCCATCACCACGCCCTGCAGCGATGGCAGCGCCGGGGTGATTTCCAGCAGATGCAGGATCACCGGCTGGTCCGGACCCAACATGTCGCCCGCGGCAATGCGGAACAGCAGTGCATAACCGATCTGACCAGCGGCACCGGTAACGGCAACTCGAACGGGGGCTTTCATCTTGGCAACTCCTTCGGGGAATAAGGCATGGTCCGTACTCTTACGGTGCGAACCAAAACGAATCGATCAACTCAGCTCGGCAAAAAACTCGGTGATACGTGCAAGTCCCGGCGCCAGCTGCGCGGTCGGACAGGTATAGGAAATGCGCATGGCGCGTGGCTCGCCGAATGCCGAACCCGGCACGCAAGCGACACCCTTGGCTTCCAGCAAGGCGGCGCAGAACTCGACATCGTTGTTGATCTTCACGCCGTCGTGGCTCTTGCCAAACGCTACCGAGATATCCGGGAACGCGTAGAACGCACCTTGTGGTCGCGGGCAGATCACGCCTGGGATCGCAGTCAAGGCCGCAACGACGAGATCGCGCTTGCCAGCGAACTCCCTGCATTTCGCTTGCGGGATATCCTGTGGGCCAGCAAACGCCGCCACCGCCGCGGCCGTGATCACTTCCGGCACGCTGGTGATGTGATTGGAGTTGAGCGTGGTGACTGCCGTAGCGACTGATTCAGGACCAGCAATCAGGCCGACGCGCCAGCCCGGCATGCCATACGTCTTGGACACCGAATCGACGAAGATCAGCCGCTCGCGCAGTTCGGGCCGGGCGATCGCGAAGTTGTGGTATCCGATACCGTCAAACACCATCGAGTTGTAGATGTCGTCGGTGATGATCCAGGTGTCCGGATGCTGCAACAGCACGTCGGCCAGCGCGGCGATCTCATCGGCCGTATATACCATCCCGGTGGGGTTGGACGGGTTGTTGAACAGGAACACCTTGGGCTTGCGCGCCAGCGCCGCATCGAGCTGTGCCGGGGTGAGCTTGTAGTTCTGCTCGGAGCCGCACGGCATCACGTTGACCTTCGCGCCCACGATGTCGGCAATGTCGCGATAGGTGGTCCAGTACGGCGCCGCGAAGCAGATCTCGTCGCCCTCGTTTAGCAGAGCTTCGGCCAGGTTGTACAGCACCTGCTTGGCGCCGATGCCGATGGAGAGATTCTTGCGGCCGTAGCCAGTGAAACCGAGCGCCTCGATATGCTTGAGGAACGCATCCAGCAACGGCTCGGCACCACGGTTGCTGCCGTACTGGCCGGAGTCATGCAGCAACGCCTCGCGCGCCGCGGCATATACGTGCTCACCAGGCAGGAAATTCGGCACACCGATCGAGAAGCTGATGATGTCGCGGCCGCTGGCCTTCAGTTGCTTGGCCTTTTCCGCAATTACCATGATCGCGCTGGGTTTGGCGCGGCCGACACGCTGGGCAAGCTGGGGCATGGTTCTCTCTGCAGTGGGGATAAAGGCAGCAAACCGGCGAATTTTAGCATGCGGTTATCGGTTGTCTCGACCCGACCGCAAAAGTTTGCGAAGCCGCCGGGCTGGGTCGCCATGCCGGGATCCGTGCCGTGATGCATTCCGGTTGCGCTGGTCGCATGATGCGGGCGCCAGCCGTGATGCGCACTTACCGCGGCAAAGGCATGGGCCCGCAGGGATACCGGCCCGTCATACCCACGGGAACTCTCTCACCATCACATCTACAGAAGGACACCGTATATGCACTGGCTATGGGTAATCATCATCGGTCTGATCGTCGGCATCATCGCCAAGCTGATCCGTGGCGGCAGCGATCCCATGGGTTGCATCGTCACGATCATCCTCGGCATCCTCGGCTCGATGCTGGCCACCTACGTGGGGGAGCAGCTGGGTCTATGGGCAGCCACCGGCTTTGTCCACTTTCTGGCCTCGATCGGCGGCGCGATCGTGCTGTTGGCGATTTACCACCTGCTGTTCAAGCCAAAAAGTTCTTAGTGATTACCTCGTCGGTGGAGCCTTGTGCTCCACCGACGCTCTCAACGCGCCGAGCAGAAGTTCAGGCGGCGTTGCCGAACAACTTGCCGGCCAGCCCTGCCAGCGAACCCAGATCGAAACCACCCGCCTGCCCCTGCGCCGGCACCTGCCCATCCGGGGTCAGATGATCGACCGCATGCGGCAGTACCTGCGAGAGCTGCGCGAGCAACTGGTTCGGATCCACACCCAGTTTGCCGGCGGCCTCCTGCACCACCGAGCCCAGGCCACCATTCTGCAGCGCCTGGCCGAGCTGGTTGCTGGATACCGCCTGATTCGCACCGGTGCCCACCCACGACTGCACCGCATCGCCCAGGCCATGCTGCTGCAACATGCTGGTC
>JBAPPP010000573.1:0-3307 GCA_049280175.1 Rhodanobacter sp. | reverse complement strand
CTCTAGCACCGCCTCTTCGTTGCTCTCAGACCCCCTGCTCCCAGTCGTCATCTGGCGACGGTATGGCAATGCCTGCCGCGCTCGATCAAGCGCTTCGCTAAAACGCTGATCGTCAATCGGCTTCAACAGGTAGTCGATGGCCTGCAGTTCGAATGCTCGGACGGCGTAGGCGTCATACGCAGTAAGCATCACTGCCATAGGGCGGTCAGCCAATGGAACCGACGCGAGCCAATCTAGACCCGTTATCCCGGGCATCTGCACATCGATAAATACGAGATCGGGTTGATCTCGGGCCAATCCGGCCGCGGCATCGTCACAATCACCGTATTGTCCAACCAATATGACGTCGGCCTGTGACTGCAGCCGCGCAATAACTCCTTCGCGGGCAAGCGGCTCATCATCGATGACAACAATGCGCATCATGCGATCTGGTCAAGCCCTGCGAGGGTACCGCCAGACATCTTCAGTGGGATGCAAATGTGCACCTCAAAATCTCCTGATGTCGTTGGCGTCGCGGTGAACTCGTAAGCACCCGGATAAAGCGTGGCCAGTCGTGTCCGCACGTTTGTGAGTCCGATCGCCATGGAAGCGCCCAGCGTGTCGTTCACCGAGTGAGGTTCTTGGCGATAGCCGTCATTCAAAATGAGAAGGCGCAACTTGGTCCCTTCGCGCCATGCATGCAACTCCAATTTCCCTGGTTTGTTACTTGGCCAGATGGCATGCCTAACCGCGTTCTCGACGAGAGGTTGAAGTAAAAAATGAGGAACCATGGCGTTCATGACTTCAGGGCCAAGCTGAATTTTTACGAGCAATCTATCGCCGAGCCGCGCCTTCTCGACATCGAGATACGTCTCGGTGAGAGAAAGTTCTTCAGCGAGCGACACCTCCTCGTGAGATCCGCCCTCAAGCGTTGCTCGGAGGAAATCACCGAGTCGCGCAATGACACGATTGGCCTCTCGATCCCGATCAGTAGCGATCAACGCTGAGACCGCATTCAACGTATTGAAAATAAAATGCGGACGCAGCTGGTAGCGCAGCGCAAGCAACTGCGCATCTCGGGCTTGAATCGTTACCTGAACCAGCTTCGCCTTTGAATCAAGCAATTCCATGTAATACGCGACGCAAGCATGGATGGCGCAATAGGCGATCAACGGCAGCCAACATCCGTCAAGCTTGCTAAAGATCATTGCCGGATGAAATGCAGGAACCAGATGCCATGTCAACGCCATCGATAGCGCGATCGAGTTGTTGATCAGGGACATGACGTACGTGCTGGCCAGCAAGACAATGACCGTTTTCCACCACTGTGTTTGGCGCAGCCACTGACGGCGCTGAATCAGAGTCAGCGGCACAGTCCACACGATGTATGCGACAACGAAAAACACTCTGAAGGCAATCGCATGTTCACGGCCGAAATCAGGAAGACCCATGATCACCATACATAGCGTGATGGGAAGTCCAGCAAGCAGGGGCAAGCCGAACGGCGGCGGCTTAGACAGCGTTCGCTCGCCCAAAGGCTTTACTACAGCGTCCTCAAAAAAATTATTCAATGGGTGGATTTGATGAGTAAGCGATCGCGGCTATGCGCCAACCGTTAGCTCCTTTAACGAGCTGCCAAGCCTCGTGGCCAGAATTTTCGATCTTTCCATTGACCAGAAAAACGTAGTCAAAATACACCGACGCCAACGAGCCATCTTGATGAATGGTTACGTGCGAGCGTTTGGGCTCCAGGGTTTGTTTTGTGTTGGATACAAATTTCATGAAATCTCTGTAGCTACCCGCCCGTACTTTTTGTACGGCGGGCGATTTCTTCTTCATCTCAGCATACGCCTGTTCGGTCAGTACCGTATTCCACGCGCTTCCCTCAGTAACAAATAGCGCCTCTATCTTTGGAGCGTCATGGGATAAGACGGCATCGTGAAACGCATCCATCACGTGTGGAACATCTTGGGTGTCCCGGGCCAACTGGTCGGAAGTGACCGTGGTTTCCGCGATGGCTGCTGGGGCGAAGAAAAGAGCTAACGATGAGACGAGAAGTAAGCAACGGAAGGGCTCGAATCGATGCACGGTAAACTCCATGGCCTTGGTCGGATCTGAATTGGACTTGCATTCCGAAGCCATTGCGATGGTTCCGGGGGGTGACTTGCGCCAGGCTGATGCTTTTCTGCGGTAGGTCGAACGACATCACTGTGCTCAGCAGCCATTTCCAACTCGCCGAGCCGCAGGCGGAGATGTTGTTCAGCATGCTGCCGCCGATCGTCCATCTGTCTAAGCCGGCAGGAGTCCCGCTGCTCGGTAGCTTTCGATCAAGGCATCAAACAGAGAAATGTCCGCGCGGCTCCTTGCCATGAGCTGAGCGCCGGCGACGGCAGCAAAAATGGCCCGTGTCCGCTCTTCGCTTTTCTTTGGATCCATCAGGCTCGTGTGGGAAAGTACCTTGCTCAGCCACGCCACGTTTACATCCGCAAAGGTCTGGACCTCCTTCTTCACTGGCTCCGGAAGATCGTCATATTCGGCGGACATGAAGCTACAGAGGCAGACCCGCCGCGCTCCCGCCGACAGGTCGAGAGGCGGCAAGCGTGCCTTCGCGTCGGTCAGGTCGCACCAGTCGCCACAGGGACCTGTCAGGGCTTCACGAACCGATAGGCGAAGCGATCGGTCTCGCCCTTGATCGAGGGATCGAACACCTTAATCGAGCGCGGATCGTCCTTGTTCGCGAGCACGGTGCTTTCCGCGTCCAGCATGAAGCCAGCCGCCTCCACCTCCTCGCGGACAGAGGCAGGGTCGATCCGATGCAGCGACTGGGCGTCGCTCGCGCCCGCCCCGGCGGCGGCGGCGTGGTCGACGATGACGTAGGACCCACCGGGCTTGAGCCGCTCGTAGACGGCTCGGTTGAAGTCGGCCGCCGTCGCACCCTTGGCCTGCATTAGCGCGGTGTGGAGATCGTGGTAAAACAGGTGCAGCCACAGGACATCCGCTAGTTGCGTGACCTCCGGCATCGCGACGAGGTCCGCTGAGACGGCTTCGACGTTCTCTCGGCCCGGCTCCTTCGCGAGTGTCCGCATGCCGCCGACCGGATCGTTCTTGAAGTGGGCGACTTCGGCCGGCACGAAGCTGTAGACCCGTCCTTCGGGTCCCACGACGTCGGAGAAGATCCGGGTCCAGTCGCCGTCGCCTGGGTAAACGTCGATGACAGTGGAACCCGCATTTACGCGTGCGAACCGGATCAACTCTGACAGCTTGGATTGGTCATACATTGGGATCTCCGTTACGGTTGGGTATTCGACGAGCGCGCGGCCTGCGAGCC
>JBAPPP010000572.1:0-5020 GCA_049280175.1 Rhodanobacter sp. | reverse complement strand
GATCCCGGTGACAAAGCGGTGGCGTTCGAATCCGGCTTCGAATAGCACTTAAAATTATCGTCACGCACGGGTAGACTCAACGCTTCGCGCAACCTTCCAACCGGCACTCGATTCATGCCGAGCGTTGCGTCAACAGTCAAAACCACATGCAGCGGCCAAAGTAGCCGGCTGCTTTGTACGTGAGGGGAAATGTCCGTGAACGCCGTCAGACTGCCTGTTACCGAGGCAGCAATATCGACATCGCCGCAGAACGCCGGCAGCCAGAGTGCGCTGAGCGAATGCGTCAGCCGCACCGTGCGTCGTTATCTCGCCGACATCGGCGATACCGAATGCACCGAAGGTCTGCATGCGCTGGTGTTGCGTGAGGTCGAAGTACCTCTGTTGCGCGAGGTATTGGCGTTCCACGACGGTAACCAGAGCCGCGCCGCCAGTGCGCTGGGCATCAACCGCGCCACGCTGCGCAAGAAGCTGGCGCTGCACGGCCTGCTGTAAGAGATTGTCTGCTCAGAAACGCTGCAAGAAGCCTGTCTAACGTCCGCCGATAGCTCGTGGCGCGCGATCGCGCACGTGTGAAAGCCGCCAATCGATCAGACGGCTATAATGAGCGGCTTTCCCCTTCTGGAAACCGCTCATGCCCACGCCCTCTCTCGCCCCGGTCCGTCGCGCACTGCTCAGCGTTTCGGACAAGACCAGCCTGATCGAACTGGGGCAACGGCTGGCGGCCGCCGGAGTGGAACTGCTATCCACCGGCGGCAGCGCGAAAGCGTTGCGCGAAGCCGGCATCGCGGTGCGGGAGGTCAGCGACCTCACCGGTTTTCCCGAGATCATGGACGGCCGCGTAAAGACGCTGCACCCGAAAGTACACGGCGGCCTGCTCGGTCGCCGCGGCACGGATGATGCAGTCATGGCCGAACTGGGCATCGCGCCGATCGATCTGCTCGTGTTGAACCTGTATCCGTTTGAAGCGACCGTCGCCAAGCCCGGCTGCACGCTGGAGGACGCGATCGAGAACATCGACATCGGCGGCCCGGCCATGCTGCGTTCGGCGGCGAAGAACTGGAACGACGTCGGCGTGCTGACTTCGCCCGATCAATACGCCGATGCACTGGCCGAGATCGAACAACACGGGGGTCTCAGTCGCGCCACACGCTTCAAGCTCGCGGTTGCCGCGTTCAACAACGTGTCCAGCTACGACGGTGCGATCAGCGATTACCTGTCCGCGCTCGAACTCAATGAAGCGCAGGATGCCATCGCCGGCCATGCCGCGTTCCCGGGCCAGGTCAACGGCCGCTTCGTGAAGCTGATGGATCTGCGCTACGGCGAGAACCCGCACCAGCAGGCGGCGTTCTACCGCGATCTGTATCCGGCCCCCGGCACGTTGGCGACCTTCCGTCAGCTGCAGGGCAAGGAGCTGTCGTTCAACAACATCGCCGATGCCGACGCTGCGTGGGAATGCGTGCGCAGCTTCACCAAGCCGGCCTGCGTGATCGTCAAACACGCCAACCCGTGCGGCGTCGCGGTGAGCCTGGACGGCATCGGCCGCGCCTATGACCTCGCCTACCAGACCGATCCCACATCTGCGTTCGGCGGCATCATCGCGTTCAATCGCGAGGTGGATGGCGCTACCGCACTGGCGATCGTCGAACGCCAGTTCGTCGAGGTAGTGCTTGCGCCGGGCTATGCGGACGCAGCGTTGAAGGCGTTCGCCAAGAAGGGCAATGTTCGCGTGCTGGTGATCCCGCTGCCGACCGACGGCAGCCTGCTGCATGCCCATCCCGGCAACAACTCCAAGCGCGTCGGTTCGGGCCTGCTGATCCAGACCGCCGACCTCGGCATGGTCGGTGCAGAGGACCTGAAGATCGTCACCCGCCGCGCGCCGACCGAGGCCGAGGTGGATGACCTGATCTTTGCGTGGAAGGTCGCCAAGTTCGTCAAGAGCAATGCCATCGTGTATGCACGCAACCGCCAGACCATCGGCATCGGCGCTGGCCAGATGAGCCGCGTCTACAGCGCGCGCATCGCCGGCATCAAGGCGGCCGACGAGAAGCTCGAAGTGCGCGGCTCGGTGATGGCGTCCGACGCATTCTTTCCGTTCCGCGACGGCATCGATGCCGCTGCCGTTGCAGGCATCCGCGCCGTGATCCAGCCCGGTGGCTCAATGCGCGACGCCGAAGTCATCGCGGCCGCCGACGAGCACGACATGGCGATGGTGTTCACCGGGATGCGCCATTTCCGTCATTGATGACGGGAATGAGTTCAGGCAACCTCAGAAAAAAACCTCGTCATTCCTGCGAAGGCAGGACAAGCGCAAAGCGCGCAGAACGCTCGAAGAGCGGCCCCGGAGGGGTGAGCGAAGCGAGTAACCCAGAAACTTCAAGCCGCTGCAAAGCACTGGGTCCCTGCCTGCGCAGGGATGACGGCAGAGAGCTGGGTTCGAACACCCTCAATCGGCGTGCGCAACATCTGCCCCACCCACCCTCACGATCACACCCTCCGGCGGGCGCCGCGCATAGCGTCGCGCCAACACCGCGCAGGTCATCAGCTGGATCTGATGGAACAACATGATCGGCAGCACGATCATCCCCAGTGGATGACCGGCGAACAGCACCTTGGCCATTGGCACGCCGCTGGCCAAGCTCTTCTTGGAGCCGCAGAAGACAATGGTGATCTCGTCCTGCTTGTCGAAGCCCAGCGCCCGTGCGCCATAGCAGGTGATCAGCAGCGCTGCCGCCAGCAACACCGCGTTCAGCACGAGCAGGCCGCCCAGTACCGATGGCGGCGCCTGCTTCCACAGCCCTTCCAGTACGGCCGCACTGAACGCACTGTAGACCACCAGCAGGACCGAGCCCTGATCGACCAGGCCGACCAGCGGCTTGTGCTGCTGTACCCAGCCGCCGATCCAGCGCTGCGCCACCTGCCCGGCCACGAACGGCACCAATAGCTGCATCACGATGCCACTCACCGCATCCCACGACATGCCGCCGCGTCCGTGCGACTCGAGCATCACACCCACCAGCAAGGGGGTAATGACGATGCCAAGCAAACTGGAGGCCGACGCCGAGCACACTGCCGCGGAAACATTCCCGCGCGCGATCGAGGTGAACGCGATCGACGACTGCACCGTCGACGGCAACGTGCACAGGAACAACACGCCCAGATAGAGATCCGGTGTCACCAGTGGCGACAACACCGGCCGCAGCAGCCACCCCAACACCGGAAACAACACGAACGTGCTGGCCAATACGGTCAGGTGCAGCCGCCAGTTCGTGATGCCGGCAACCACTGCCGCGCGAGACAACTTCGCGCCATGCAGGAAAAACAGCAGCGCGATCGCCACATCGGTAAGCACGTTGAACAGCTGGGCGGTCGCACCGCGACACGGCAGCACGCTGGCCAGCAGCACGGTGCACAGCAGCGCACAGGTGAAACGATCGGGAAGAAGGCGACTGAGCATGGCCATGGGCATGCCGTCCGGACGGCGGCGGGGTTACTGAAGTTGGCCTATTGCACTGCGTCGGCATTGATTAGGCAAATCGTTTTATCTTATGTACTGATACGATATCAGTATGAATGTCAGCCTTCGCCAGCTCCGTGCCTTCCTGGCCGTCGCCCGCCTGCAGCATTTCCGGCGCGCCGCCGAGAGCCTGCATCTGACCCAGCCCGCAGTGAGCCGGCACATCGCGGACCTGGAAGCCGAACTCGACGTGCGCCTGTTCGATCGCAACACGCGCGAAGTCGTGCCGACCGAAGCGGGTCGCTATCTGCAAAGTGCGATGGAGCGCGTGCTCGAGGAACTCGAAAGCGTGCTGACCCATGTCCACTCCGAAAGCGAGCGTCGTCACGGTAAGGTGCGTGTGGCGGCGGCACCTACGCTTTCGGCCGGACTGATGCCGCAATGCATTGCCGCCTGCGCGCGCGACTATCCCGAGCTGACCGTGCAGTTGCACGATCAGGTGCAGACCCTGGTGCTGGACAGTGTGCGTGGTGGCGAAGTGGATTTCGGCCTCGCCATCGAACCGGCCGACAGCGAAGCTTTCGACAGTGAAACGATCCTGCACGATCCATTCGTGCTGATTTGCCGTCGCGATCATCCAGTGGCAAAGCTCGCGGCAGTACCGTGGAAGAAACTGCGTGGCGAGGCGCTGGTGTTGCTCGACCATACTTCAGGCAGCCGCCGGCTGATCGACCATCAGCTGGCGACACACCAGGTCGAAGCGGTCGTGGTGCAGCAGGTCGGGCATACACAAACCGCATTTCGCATGGTCGAAGCGGGCCTGGGCATCAGCATCATGCCCAGCCTGTCGTTGCCTGCCTCCAACCAGCTGGTTGTGCGGCCACTGACGCCCGTTGCCATGCGCGCCATCACGCTGATCCGCCGACGCCACCGCTCGCTGTCCCCAGTCGCTGAACTGGTCTGGGCACAGATCCGCGAGACGGCCGTTCAACTATCGCAAGGCCGACTTGCCCACTCCAAATCAAGCTGAAGCGCTCGGCATGCCCTGTACCATTTTTTATGGAGCGACTTCAGTCACGATGGCTCTTCCGCGATAGCGCCTTTGGTGACTCCCGCGCTCACACCTTCTTGAACCCTGCGCGCTTAGCCTCGATGGCACCCGCCTCGATGACATCCATCGGAGAAGATCATGCGTTACCAGCTGTACTACTGGTCCGGCATCCAGGGACGCGGTGAGTTCGTGCGGCTGGCGCTGGAAGACGCCGGGGTGGATTACCTGGATGTCGCGCGGGAGCGCGGGGACGAGGCCATCATGCCGTTCCTGCAAGGCGAGCAGGCAGGCGCGCTGCCGTTCGCGCCGCCCTTTCTCAAGACCGGCCGCACGGTGATCGCGCAGGCTGCCGCGATCCTGCTGTACCTGGCCCCGCGACTGAAACTGGTGCCCGCAGGGGACTCCGTCCGGCTCTACGCGCATCAGTTGCAACTGACCATCACCGACCTGGTCGCCGAGGTACACGACACTCATCATCCGATTGCCAGCGATCTGTATTACGAGGATCAGCGCGC
>JBAPPP010000571.1:0-2887 GCA_049280175.1 Rhodanobacter sp. | reverse complement strand
CGCGCAGGGGGAGGGGCAGAGCCGGCGATCGGGCTCTACGGATATGCTTCTGGGAGAAACAAGGCGTGCTTGGCTTGGAGGCCGTTTACCGCGCAGAATCGTGCACTTCGCCAGCCCATCACCTCGTCGCCCACTACTCATTGCCCACTACTACTGCGGTCCGCCCGCGCCCAGAGGATTCACCCCCATGATGATTCGCCCACGTCACCTGCTCTTGTCGACTTTGCTCGCGCTGCCGCTGTGCTGCCTGTCCGTGCACGCGCAGGAAGCGCCGGCGCCCGGGTTGCAGCAGCGCATGACCAGCGACGAGTTCAAGGCCGCCGGCCTGGACAAGCTGTCACCACAGGAACTGCAGAGCCTCGACCAGTGGCTGACTGCGCACCCCAAGGTCACCACAAAGATGATCACCGCGACGGGCAAGCCGGTGTTCTATGCGCCCAAGACCGAGCGCAGCAAGATCAACGCCCACATCGTTGGGCATTTCGACGGCTGGGGCGGCAATACCGAGTTCAAGCTGGACAATGGCCAGGTCTGGAGACAGGCCGATTCGGGCAGCACGTCCTGCCCCGCCAGGGAAAATCCCTGGGTCAAGATCAAGCCGATGATGCTGGGTAACTGGCTGATGTACGTCGAAGACTGCAATGACAGCATTCACGTGAAGCGCGAGCAGTGAGCTACTGACCAAGCGCCTGTTCAGGCTCTCAGGGCAGCGCCGCCAATGCTTTCGCCAGCCGCTTGGCCGACACCGGCTCGGCGGTTTTCAGCTCCTGCGCGAACAGCGACACGCGCCACTCCTCGATCAACCAGCGCAGTTCGGCTAGATCCGCTGCGCTGGTGCCGGCGGCGCGATGTTTCAGATACTCGCGCCAGTACGGAATGACCTGCAGCAGGCGCTGCTGGTCTTTGGCCGGATCCTGGCGCAGACGCTCGGCTCGCAGGCGCATCGCTTTCAGGTAACGCGGGTAGTGCGCCAGCCGTGCCAATGGCAGTTCGCGCAGGAAGCCCGGCGTGAGCAGCGCATCACATTGCTCACGCAGATCGTCATAGCTGGCCCGCGCAAAACCGAGCAGAGGCGGCTGCAGCCAAGGCTTCAACTCCGCCTGCGCTTCGACGATCGGCTCAGCCAGTTTCAGGCGCTCGATGCCAGCGCCGAACAATTCACGCGAACACTGCGCGCGTAGCGTCTCGAACGCCGCAGCGGTACGCACGTCCAGGTCGTGTTGCTCGAGCAGGTCGGCGAAGCCGCCTTCGAGCAGGTCCTCGCGCAGCCCATCCACGCCGCCCAGCGGCGCGTATTTCAGGGCAAGCGGATTGCTGACCGGCAGCCGCCGCCGCGCCTGCTTGGCGTCACTGGCCAGCGCATTGCGCAATAGCCGCACCACGCCTTGCGAATGCGCGTCGTGCGCCTCATCCGCTCGCTCAAACACGCGCAGCGCCACCGTCTCGCCCAGATCGACGAGCGCCGGGAACGCCAGCAGGCCGCTGTCGGAACGCACCTGCGCCGGAATCTCGGCAAAATCCCAGCTGGTGACATCTTCGCGAGTCAGCTCGATATCCGTCTTGCGCGAAAACGCCTCGCGCGCCTGGCCTTCCCACTGGCGGCGCAGCGCGACCAGGTCGCGTCCGCTGGTTAGCGTCTCGCCCTGCTCGTCATGCAGTCGGTAGCGCATGTGGAAATGTGCCGGCAACTCGACGCCTGCGAATTCGGCCGCGGCCACGTCGACGCCGGTGGCACGTTTCAGGAACGAGGCCAAGGTCTTTGCCAACGGTTCATCACGCGGGGCCTCGGCTTCGACGAAGGCACGCGCGAAGTCCGGTGCCGGCACAAAATTGCGCCGTAGCGACTTCGGCAGACCGCGAATCAGTTCCGCCACCTTCTCGCCAAGCAATCCGGGTACCAGCCATTCGCAGCGTGCGGCGGGCAGTGCATTTAACATCGCCAGCGGCAGGTGCAGGGTCACGCCGTCGGCCTCGTCGCCCGGCATGAAGCGATATTCGAGCCGGTAGCGGTGAGTAGACAATTCCAACATCGCCGGAAATGCCTTTGCATCCAATCCGGCACTGCCGGCCATCACATCGTCCAGCGACCAGCGCAACGCTGCCTGCTCAGCGGGACGCGTCTTGCGATACCACGCTTCCAGCGCGCGAACGCTGGCGATTTCCTCAGGCAGCTTGCCTTCGAAGAACGCGACCAGTTCGTCTTCGTGACGGATCAGGCCCTCGCGGCGCTGCTTTGCCTCGATGCCGCGCGCCTCCTCCAGTACGCGCTGGTTGGCGCGCACGAAGTCGACGCGGGTATCGATGTCGCCCCGGGTCAGCGCCTCGCGCAAGAAGATCGCATGTGCCAGCACAGGATCCTGTTGCTGAAACGTCACCGGCCGCTTCTCGACCAGGACCAGGCCAAACAGACTGACCTGTTCGTAGGCCACGACCGCGCCGCGCTTTTTCGACCAATGCGCATCGCGACAGTTGGCGCGCAACAAATGCGCTGCCTGCTGTTCGATCCATAGCGGCTCGATCCGCGCATTCATCATGCCCCACACGCGCCCGCCCACATCGAGGATCTGCGCGGAGAACACCCAGGCCGGCGGCACCTTGGACAGCGCCGAGCCCGGGAATACGTGGAATTTTCGCTCGCGTGTGCTGAGGTACACGCCCTTCTCGTCCTTGCGTCCGACCTGGGTCGGCAGACCGGCGAGCAGGCTGCGATGCACGGCTTCGTACAAGCGATCAATCTCACCACCCGCGGGCGAGTCGCCCCCTCTCCCCTGCGAGGAGAGAGCTCGGGTGAGGGGCGGGTGCTCGCGGGAAGCGGCCCTGCTCCCTCCCCTGCTCGCAGGGGAGGGTTGGGGTGGGGTGCTCTTGGCCTCGGACTCCAGAGCTCCAC
>JBAPPP010000570.1:0-3657 GCA_049280175.1 Rhodanobacter sp. | reverse complement strand
CTCTGCGGGCGCTCGCGCTGACCGCCACCACCACCACCGCCGCCGCCTTCGTTGCCGCCGAGCATCTGCATCTCGCTGGCAATGATGTCGGTGCTGTAGCGCTCGACGCCCGCCTTGTCGGTGTACTTGTCGGTACGCAGCGAACCTTCGATATAGACCTGTCGGCCCTTCTTCAGGTAATCACCGGCGATCTCGGCCAGCCGGCCAAACAACTTCACCCGGTGCCACTCGGTTTTCTCGACCTTCTCGCCGCTCTGCTTGTCGGTCCAGCTTTCCGAGGTAGCCAGGTTCAGCGTGGTTACCGCCGTTCCACCACCGGTGTGGCGCATTTCCGGATCCGCGCCGAGGTTGCCAACCAGGATGACCTTGTTGATGCCGCGTGCCATGTGTCTACCTCGCTGTGCTTGGCCGATGCTGGAGCATCGACCGCTGTCGTTAGTCTGCCGGTCGCCATCCGTTCCCGGGGCGCCCGTCGGCCCCCTATCATAGCTGTCCACCGCCAATCTGGCTCGCCGTCATGGCTCCTGCCGCCCGGATTCCGCGCCGGCCGGTCCCGCAGGCCTCTCGCGCCGGGCCCGCGGCCCGGGTTCGGCAAACCCCCATGGCTGCCGGAGGACTGCCTTGATGGTGACGTCCCCGCCTTCGCCCCTGCGCCTGGACTGACACTGGCATTGGCCACAACGGTCAACGCGGCAACCTGCGCGCCTACTTCCTTCAAAGTGGTTCACCGGGTTAGAGGGATGGCCTTCGCCATGCCCTTCGCCGGACGACACGATCGTGCTTGTCACCGCGCACGCCTGCGCTTTATTTCGATGCCCATCCTGTTGCGCTAAAGTCGAGCGACCCGGACACTCAGGACCGTCATCATGAAGCGCCTCCTGCTTGGCACAGCGACAGCCTTTATCACCCTTGCATGGAGTCATGCAAGCCTTGCGGATGACCTGTTCGGCATCGCCTTGCGCCATCCGATCCGCATCCAGGAATGCACCACGCGTCAAGGTGATTACATCCCGGATGACAACTCCCAATGCTTCAAATGGCCCTCGGGTGCTGGAAGATCGTCCGCCATCCCCGCCAACGGGCAGATCATCGTGAACGTACCGCCTGAAGACCGGCCTGCTTTCATGAGTGGCGCTGATGTCGTGGTCGGCCTGAGCAACGGGCTGGTGGCCAGCGTTTCAGCAAAGACGCATGGCGCCCCGGAAGACACCCAGGACCTTGGGAAACTTGAGCGTCTATTCGGCAAGTCCCATCCGCAGTACCTCTCCAGCAATCAGCCCTACCCGTCCTATCAATCGATACGGGCAGACTGGACGCTGCAGGAAGATGAAACCGTGTATTTCAACAGCACGGAATTTGGCATGTATTACGGTCTGGTGCGAATTCAGACCGCTTCGGCTACCCAGCATCAACCCAGTATCTGGGACTGACATTTATCGCCCACGCCAAGGGCGCTGGTAGCGGGCAGCGGTTGCTAGCGCGGGGTTGGCTTGACGCTCACGCGACCCGCACCGACCGGCGTGCCAGACTGGGACATGCTTCTGCGAGCCGCCGAACCTGATGACGCGATGGGCGTTGCGCGCGTTCACGTGCGCTCGTGGCAGGTGGGCTACCGAAGCCTGCTTCCGGATGACTACCTCGATCAGTTGCACCCGGAGGAACGGGCGCAGCGGTATCGCTTCGCTAGCCCGGACCCCCTCCAGCCAAGGACGATCGTTGCGGTGGAGGCTGGCGTGATCCTCGGATTTGCCACCACCGCGTCCAAGCGCGACCCGGATGCGCCGGACCATGGGGAGCTGTGCGCGCTTTATGTCGATCCTGACTGGTGGGGCCGCGGCATCGGCATGGCCTTGATGTCGGCGGCTCGCGCCCATCTTCTGGACCTCGGGTTTCGGCATGCGCTGCTGTGGGTACTGGTTGGAAACGCTCGCGCGGAGCGCTTCTACCGGACCGATCAATGGCAGGCTGACGGCGTCCGCCGGACCGCCTCGATCTGGGGCCTGACGATCGATGAAGTCCGCTATCGGCGCACGCTTTCGGCAGGCTAGCCGTCCATCCGCCAAGGTCCTCGTGTGCCGACATGACATCTGCGGCGGGGACAGCGCCGCCACGTCACGCCCCTGTCATTCCACGCTGATTGAATCCGCGGCTATCCATCAGGCACGGCTCAGCCGTGCCTTTCTTGTGCCCAGGGGAAAACTGCCATGAAGAAAGCGTTGCTCGTCCTGTCCATCGCCAGCTTGCTATGCGTGTCCGCCGCGCAGGCCGCAACCTCGCGCACTAGCTGGGTGGTGTCGCAGGTCTATAACTACAACCATCCGTTTGCCGCGACCGACAGCACCGACCTGGCCACCAAGATGTCGACCATGGCTGGCGACGCTTTCGATTTTTATCGTGGCACCGACCCTATTTTCTACCAGGACATGGCGACCCTGCCGGCATCAAGCTATGCCACCACGCAGACCGGCTACACCTGGATCGGCGGTGACGCCCACATCGGCAACTTCGGCGCCTGGCAGGACAGCGGCAGCAATAACGTGTTCTCGGTGGATGACTTCGACGAAGGCTACCTCGGTCAATACGTGTGGGACCTGCGCCGCCTGGCCACGAGCATGGTGCTGGCCGGCCGCGCCAGCGGCATTGCCGACAGCGACATCACCACGGCGATCAACACCATGGTGGGCGCCTATGTCAGCGAAATGAACAACTTCAGCGGCAGCAGCGCCGAGCTTAGCTTTCAGCTCAAGAACGGCAATACCTCCGGTGTAGTACAGACCACCATCAGCGATTCAAAGAGCGATAGTCGCTCCAGCCTGTTGAGCAAGTACACGCAAGTCACCAGCGGCACGCGTAGCTTCCAGACCATCGCGAACACCCTGGTCACGGTGAACAGCACGACCTACAACAACATCGTTGCAGCGATGAACAGCTATATCAGCACCATTGCCTCGTCCAAGCAGTACGCCGCCAGCTACTACCAGGTGAAGGACATTCGCCAGAAGCTGGGCTCAGGTGTCGGCAGCCTGGGCAAACTCCGCTATTACGTCCTCATCGAAGGTCCCTCCACCTCCACGTCGGACGACGTGATCCTGGAGATCAAGCAGGAGACCACCAGCGCCGTGGCCGAGGTGAACAATGGCCAGCTGCCCGCCGCCGACTACAACAACAATGAAGCCAACCGCGTCGCCATGACGGCCAAGGCGCAGACCTTGAACGCCGACGTGTTGATCGGCTACGCCACGATCAATGGCCTGACCTATTTCTTCCACGAGAAATCCCCGTACGAAGAAGACTTCGATACTACCCAGCTGACCAGCGCAGGCAAAATGAACACGGCAGCCACCTACCTGGGCCAGGCGCTGGCCTCGGCTCATGCCGTTTCCGATCAGGATTACAACAGCGCCATCGTGCCCTACAGCATCGACAAACAGGTCAGCAATGCTGTCAGCAGCACCAGTGGGCTGGAGTCGGAAATCTCGACGTTCGCCTTCAGCTATGCCGCCCAGGTGAATCTGGACTGGCAGTCCTTCGTCAGCGCTTACAAAGCGGGGACGCCGCTTTACTGAGCGTCGTCAGGGAGTGCTCGAAGTATTCGACACCGGCTCCGGATAATGCTGACCCACAGTTGAGCAGATGGGTTGGTGCTGTCGATATGGC
>JBAPPP010000569.1:0-4294 GCA_049280175.1 Rhodanobacter sp. | reverse complement strand
GTGCTGGCGTAGCCGATTCGTCGTTATGGCCGCTGCAGGCACTCAGGGCCAGTACGGCGGCCAGCGATAGGGCGCAAATCAAAGGTTGACGGGTCATCTTCATGGGGCATCTCCTGCTTCAGGGCTGGCGGGTTTCATGGTCCATCGAACGCGCGCTCCGTTTCGGAACGCACCCAGTGATAGCTACATGACGGTTAACTGATTGTGAGTATGGATGTAAAACCCACAACCAGGGATAAAGCGTTGCTTGCTCTGGTTTTGCTGATCGCGCTGGCATGTCCGGTTTGGTGGCATGGCAAGTCGCCATGCCGGCCACGTTTCCTGAATCAACCGGACAGCAACGCTTCAGCGTTGATAACCGTGTCAAAGGCTACCTCATTCAACTCCGCGCACCCAGTGGACGGCGTGATCTCACACGTTCGCGCCGCTGCACATTCCAGCTTTTCCAGCGCGCGGCGAGGCACGAGAAGATCACATACAGGGCCGGGGTGCTGAGCAAGGTAAGGCTTTGCGAGATCAGCAGGCCGCCGATCATGGCGATGCCGAGCGGGCGGCGCAGGTCGGAACCTTCGCCCAGGCCAATGGCGATCGGCAGCGCGGCGAGAATGGCGACCATGGTCGTCATCATGATCGGCCGGAAGCGCACTAGGCAGGCCTCGCGTGCCGCCTCCAGCGGCGACTTGCCATGCTCGCGTTCGGCGACCAGGGCAAAGTCGATCATCATGATCGCGTTTTTCTTGACGATGCCGATCAACAGCACCAGCGCGATCTGCGCGATGATCGAAAGCTCGGTGCCGGTAATCCACAACGCCAGCAGGGCGCCGACACCAGCGGCCGGCAGGGTGGACAGAATGGTCACCGGATGGATCAGGCTTTCGTACAGGATGCCGAGCACGATATAGACGGTGAGAATTGCCCCGAGCACCAGCCACAGCATGCCGCTCTGCGATTGCTGGAAGCGGCGGAAATCGCCGCCCACGTTGAGCTTGATATCGCCAGGCATGCGCATATTGTTGCCAGTGGCTTCGATGATCTCCAGTGCCTCGCCCATGCTTACGCCGGGCGCGAGGTTGAAGCTAATGCTCATCGTGGTGTTCTGGTTTTCGTGGGTGATCTGGGTGGGCGCCAGACCCGCCACCTGATGGGCGATGGCGGACAGCGGCGTCATCGCGCCGCTGCTGGTCGGGATGTAGATGTGATTCAGTGCCGCCGGCGAGGCGGTCTGATTTGGCAACGCATTCACCACCACTTTGTACTGGTTGAGATTGGAGTAGATCGTGCTGACCTGGCGCTGGCCGAACGAGTCATACAGCACACCATCGACAGTGCCCATCGAGATGCCCAGCCGCGCCGCCTTGTCGCGGTCGATCACGATGTTCTGCTGCAGCCCGGCATCGTCCAGGTCGCTGCCCACGTCCAGCAATTTGGGATTTTTCTTCAGTTCGGCAACCAGTTTGGGTAGCCATGTCTGCAGCTCATCGGAATTGTCGCCCTGCAGCGAGATCTGATACTGCGCGCCCTGACTGGTGCCGCCGCCGCCAAAACTCGGCAGGTCTTGAATCGGTCGCAGGCGCACATTGAGGTCCGGATATTTGGCGGCTTTGGCGCTCAGGCGTGCCAGCACAGCAAAGGTATCGTCCCGGCGTCCCTGTGCATGTGTCTTCAATTCGATATCGAACGAACCACTGGCGCCTTGCCGACTGCTGCCGAGGCGCGCGCCCACGGTGGCGACGTCGTGGTCCTTCAGCAGCATGTCGATCAGGCGTTGCTGGCGGTTCGACGCGTCCTTGAACGAGACGGTGGAACCGGAGGTGGCACGACCGCGGATCAGGCCGGTGTCCTGTGGCGGAAACAACCCGGTCTTGACCTGGGTGAAGAGCAGAGCGGTGATCCCGATCAGTATCAACGGGGTCAACGAGAACAGTAACGCGTGACGCAGCGAAAAATTCAGCGCCGCGCTGTAGAACCGCAACATGCCGTCGTGGAAGCCATCCAGCGCGACTGCCAGCTTCGAGGGCTTGCTGGTTACCGGATCGCCCGGCGCGTCGTGACCACTCAGGAAATGTCCGCACAGCGCCGAGGTCAACGTGAGCGAAACGATCGCCGATATCGCGATCGCTGCCACCAGCGTGAGCGTGAACTCCTTGAAGAACATGCCGGTGATGCCGCCCATGAACAGCAGCGGGATGAACACCGCGATCAGCGAGGCGGTGATCGAGACGATGGTGAAACCAATCTCGTGCGCACCGGTAAGTGCCGCCTGCAAGCGCGGCATGCCCTGGTCGATATGGCGGATGATGTTTTCGATCACCACGATCGCATCGTCCACCACGAAGCCGATCGCGATCACCAGCGCCAGCAGGGTGAGGTTGTTCAGCGTGAAGCCCATGACGTACATCACTACCGCCGCACCGGCCAGTGACAGCGGTACGGCCGCCGCCGCAATCAGGGTCGGTGCCAGCCGGCGCAGGAACAGCGCCATCACCATCACTACCATCGCCAGGCTGATCAGCAAGGTGAGCTGGACTTCATGCAGTGAGGCACGGATCGTCGGCGTGTCGTCGAAATACGGCGTCAGCGTGGTGCCCGGCTGCAGATAGCTGCGCAGCGTCGGCACTTCCGCCTTGACTCGATCGACGGTGGCGATGATGTTTGCGTCGGACTGCTTGTAGACGTACATCAGGATCGCCGGCTTGCCCTGGAACCAGGCCGCCTGGTAGGCATCCTGCAGGCCGTCGTAGACCTTGGCTATATCGGACAGATGCACCGGGATGTTGTTGTGCGTCGAAACCACCAGCTGCGCAAAATCGGCCGCCGTGTGCAACGCATCGTTGGCGCTCACCGACATCGTGGTCACACCGTTGGACAAAAAGCCCTCCGGCTCACTGACGTTCGCCGCGGTCAGCGCGTTGCGCAACTGGTCGGGCGACAGGCCCATCGCATTCAGCGCGCGCAGATTCACGTCCACCCGCACCGCTGGCGTCGCCGCGCCAAGGATGTCCACCTCGGACACCCCGGGAAGCTGGCGCAGCCGCTGCGCCATCAGGGAATCGGCGACATCGTAGAGATCGCGCGCCGACTGCGTGTCGGAGGTCAGCGCGAACGCGATGATCGGATCGTCATTCGGATTGGCCTTCTCATAACTTGGCGGGCTGTTCAGGCCTGCCGGCAGATCCGGGGCGGCCGCGTTGATCGCTGCCTGTACGTCGCGCGCGGCATCATCGATGTTTCGCCCGGCGTCGAACATCAGCAACACCTGGGTACTGCCCAGCGAGCTGGTGGAGCGCATCGTATCGATGCCCGGCACCTGCCCCAGATGCCGCTCCAGTGGCGCGGCCACGGTGGACGCCATGTTGCCGGCACTCGCGCCGGCCTGACTCGCGGTGACGAAGATCGCCGGAAACTGCATGTTCGGCAACGCCGCCACACCGAGCAGCAGATAACAGATGATGCCGACGGCGAATACACCCATCGCCAGCAGCGAGGTGCCGATCGGGCGACGGATGAAGGGACCGGAGATATTCATGCGGCAGATCCAGCCCCCGCGCACGGCATGGGGGAATTGACAGGGTAGCTTCGCTTCATGAGTGACTCAACGCGCCAGCCGCCAAAGCGTTGAGTCATGGCGCCGGGTCGAGTCACAGTCGACAAAACGCCGAAAGGGGCGACGGCCCGCGGGCCCGCCCCTTTCCTGCCAGCTTCCTGTTCGATGCACCGTCGTTGGCTGCATCGAGGAGCCTGACTCCTGCACTCACGTCGTGCCCCGCGCCTGTATCAGTGCGCGTTGCTCGCGACGGTGCTCGAGCCAGTCGGAGAAACGCTCCATGTAGAGGTAGATCACCGGCGTGGTGTACAGAGTCACCAGCTGCGACAGCAGCAGACCGCCGACGATCGACACACCCAGCGGCCGCCGTAGTTCGGCGCCGATGCCGGTGCCGAGTGCCAGCGGCAGTGCGCCAAGCATGGCTGCCGCGGTGGTCATCATGATCGGGCGGAAGCGCAGCAGGCAGGCACGGCGGATCGCATCATGCGCGTTCATGCCGGTGCGCTTCGCCTCGATCGCGAAGTCGATCATCATGATCGCGTTTTTCTTGACGATCCCGATCAGCAGGAACACCCCGATCAACGCGATGATGCTGAACTCGATCTTGAACACGAGCAACGCGAGCAGGGCGCCGACACCCGCCGACGGCAGCGTCGACAGAATCGTGATCGGATGAATATAACTTTCGTAGAGCACGCCAAGCACGATATAGATGGCCGCCAGTGCCGCGAGAATCAGCAAGGGCTGGTC
>JBAPPP010000568.1:0-2161 GCA_049280175.1 Rhodanobacter sp. | reverse complement strand
GTGCAGCACCAGGGTGTCGCCGGCGCGCAGGGTGACCCCGCGCACGTCGTCGCGAAACACCTGCTCGCCGCGGGTGATCGCCAGCACCGAGATACCGAAACGCTTGCGCAGGCGCAGGTCGCCCACGGTCTGCTTGATGAAACGCGAGACCGGCGGAATCACTACTTCGGAAATGCCGGCGCGAGTCGGATTGAACAACTCGCCGAGCTGGCGCATATGGGTCGACAGCCGGCACAACTGATTATTCGCGAACCGGGTCAGCTGCTCGCGCGGACCCAGCACGCCAAGCACCGATCCGACCCAGATGACGTGATCGGCCGGTGGCGCCATTCGCGCATCGTTGCCGCTCTTGATCGCCAGGATCAGTGGCGCGTCGTACAACTGTTCCACCTCGCCGATGCTCATGCCGACCAGCGGGCTTTCCGCGGTGACGGTGAGCTCGGCGGTTTCGCCGCCGATGCCATAGGTCTCGGCGAAGTAACTCTCGGTGCGGCCAGGAGTGACCTTCAGCCGTTCATCTTCGTGCCCGGGCAACAGCTTGCGCCCGAAGAAATAGAAATACAGCACGCCGACCAGCGACAGCGCCAGGCCTACCGGCGTCACACTGAACAGGCCGAATTTCGGGATCGTGTGCGCACCGGGCAGCAGGTTTGCGTTAGCGCTGGCGATCAGGTCGTTCAGCACGATCAGCGGGGAGTTCGCGATCAACGTGGTGTTGGTCGCGGTGAGGATGCAGAACGCCATCGGCAGCAGCAATCGCGAAATCGGCACGCCGGTGCGCGCGGACAGACGGCTGCTGACCGGTATCATCAGCGCCGCCAGCGCCTGGCTGGGAATCACCGCGCTGAACAGGCTGGCGACCAGGTTGATCACCAGGCCGAGGCGCGATTCGACGCCACGCGCCATGCGCATCACGAAGCGTGCGGTGAGGTTGAGCACGCCGGCGCGGTCCAGTCCCTCGCCCATGATCATGATCGCGATGATCGCGATCACCGCGTTGCCGGCGAAGCCGTTGAACACGCGATCGGAGGGAATCAACCCGGTCAGGCCGATCGCCACTACGACCAGCAATGCAACCATGTCGGCGCGAATCCACTCCAGCACCAGCATCAGCATGGTGAAGCCCACCAGCCCGAGTACCATGATCATTTCGGGGGTGAGCGAGAGTCCCACTAGCGCGCGTCCCGGAAGGGCGGCTGGCAACGGTAGATACGGCGGGGCAGTGGAAGCTTCACGCTGCGTCGATTCGTCCCTGGGTGGATCGCCCAAGTATAAGCGGGCCAGCACCACTGCTGGTGAATCGGAGCAGCACGGGATTGCGCGCGCCGCACTCGAAGAGCATCGGGTTTTGGGAGTCGCTCAGGATTTCCGGTAGAGCAGATCCCAGACACCGTGGCCGAGTTTCAGGCCGCGTCGCTCAAAATGGGTTTCGATGCGCCACTCGGGCTTCTCGGCGTACTGGCCGGGGCCGAGCTGATTGCTCCAGCCTGGCGCGGCTTCCATGACCTCGAGCATATGCTCGGCGTAGGCCTGCCAGTCCGTGGCCAGGTGCAGCAGGCCGTTCGGTGCCATGCGCGAGGCCAGCAGGGCGACGAACTCGGGCTGGATCAATCGGCGCTTGTTGTGGCGCTTCTTGTGCCAGGGGTCGGGAAACCAGATGCGCGCCTCAGCCAGCGTGCCGGGCGCGATCTCGTGCTGCAGCACCTCCACGGCATCGTGCCGGTACAGCCGTACGTTGTTTGCTTCGCGCGCAGCCAGCGAGTTCATCAGTCGGCCGACGCCGGGACCGTGCACTTCGACACCGATGAAGTCGCGCGCCTGGTCGTGTTCACTGGCCCAGGCCAGTGCTTCGCCATTGCCGAAACCGATCTCCAACACCAACGGTGTCTGGCGGCCGAAGCTTGCGCTGAAGTCATGCGCCGTGCCGTCGCCGCGATAGTCGATGCCGTAGCGTGCCCAGTGTTCGTCGAACGCGCGCTGCTGTGCCAGCGTCATGCGCCCTTCGCGCAGCACGAAGCTGCGGATGCGGCGCATGTATTCGGGAGAGCTGGTGCGGTCGTGGTCGGGTGTATCGGTCATGAAGACAGTCGTGTCGTGGACATAGGTGTCGTGATTGTAGGAGCGCACCCTGTGCGCGATTGATCTTGCGGCACCCATGAAT
>JBAPPP010000567.1:0-11734 GCA_049280175.1 Rhodanobacter sp. | reverse complement strand
ATGCCGGTCAGCGCACCCAGCGCGCCACCGATGGTGAACAACGGCGCCAGCGTGCCGCCGGACGTGCCGCTACCCAGCGCGATCGACCACGACAAAAATTTCATCACGCACAGGAACGCCAGTGCCTGCAGCGTGAGCTGACCGGTGACGATGTTTTCGATATTGCTGTAGCCCACGCCCAGTGTCAGCGGCGCGACATAGCCGATCGCACCCACCGCGACGCCGCCGATCGCCGGCCACCACATCCAGTGGATTGGCAGCTTCTCGAACACATCCTCGATGCCATAGACGATGCGCGTCACGCCCACGCTGATCAAGCCAAGCAACGCACCGATGGCCACATAGGAAAGCAGCGCCAGGCCGCCAGGCGTGGCCAGCGCCGGCATCGCGAATACCGGCGCCGACCCCACGGTCGCATAGCGCACGCCAGTTGCTGCCACCGTCGCCAGCGCCACCGGAATCAACGAGCGCGGACGCAGCTCGAACAACAACAGTTCCACCGCCAGCACCACCGCGGCGACGGGTGAACCGAACACCGCCGCCATGCCCGCCGCCGCACCGGCCGCCAACAACACCTTGCGCTCCGCGCCAGTCACATGCAGCAACTGGCCAACGAACGAACCGAGCGCGCCGCCGGTGGCAATGATCGGGCCTTCCGCACCGAACGGACCACCGGTGCCGATCGCGATCGCCGAGGAAATCGGTTTCAGGAACGTGATCCGCGGGGGAATCTTCGACTCGTTGAGCAGCACCTGCTCCATCGCTTCCGGAATGCCGTGACCGCGGATCGCGCGCGAACCCCAGCGCGCCATCGCACCGACGATCAGGCCGCCGATCACCGGCACCACGATCACCCAGAGTCCCAGATGGTTGTCGGCCGGGGAGCTGAACGTCGTCGACATCCGGCCGTAGAAGGCCAGATTCGTCACCAGCCCGATCAACGCCGTGAGTAGCCGTGCGATGAAGGCAGCGGCGACACCCAACAGCACTGCCACCACCGTGATGCGCAACACGCGACGATCCACCAGGGTTGAGCGCCGCGGCATGCGCGTCGCATCCAGCGTCACGCCCAGCGAGGGCGAAAGCGGCAAGGCATCGGTGCTGCCTTCCAGGCGCACACCCGGAGGGGCAGCGGGCTTATGAGTTTCGGAAACCATCGGCTTACTGCAAGGCAAAGCGGGAATGTTACGCCTGCAGGGTTGATAACCGAAGAGCGGAAATACGCCGCCTGCGCGCGATCCGCCTCATACCGCCGCCTGCCCCGCGTATCGCGATCG
Source organism: Rhodanobacter sp. (assembly GCA_049280175.1). Taxonomy (GTDB): domain Bacteria; phylum Pseudomonadota; class Gammaproteobacteria; order Xanthomonadales; family Rhodanobacteraceae; genus Rhodanobacter. The sequence continues at coordinate 10,457 of JBAPPP010000567.1, read as the reverse complement.
CGCACATGCAGATCAATCTGCTTTTCGGCGACGTGCCTCGTGCAGCTTGGCGTACTTCAGGAACGCATAGAACGCACCGGTGACACTGGCGATGAAGCCGGCCCAACCGTTCAGGAAATAACGCTTGCCGATGTACTGACGCAAAAAGAACAGCGGCGGGTAGAGCACCATGCGCAGGCCGGTGAAGCGTTGCCGCTTGCGCAACTTGTACGCCACCATGCCGCTGGTATAGCGATTGATCTTTTCGACCCGGGTCGCGATATCGCCGTCGCCATTGTTGACGAAATCCGCATGCCGCAGTGTCTTCACCGGACCGCGCACTTCCACCGCAGAATGCACCTCGACATCGTTCATGCCACCGCGACGGCGGTCAAACAGGCGCAGATGTCCGTTGCGCCAGCTCCAGCGGTGCTGCACGGTCCAGAACATGCGCTCGCGCCTCGGCAGGCGGAAGCCCGCATGGCGCGGGTGGTCCAGCGCCTGCTCGATGATGGCGCGCGTGCCGGGCGAAAGAATCTCGTCCGCATCCAGATTGAGGATCCAGTCGTGGCTGGCCATGCCATAGGCACGCTGCTTCTGCGGCCCATAGTCATCGAACGGATGCACCGCCACGCGCGCACCATGGCGCTCGGCGATCGCAACGGTGGCGTCAGTGGAGCCCGAATCGAGCACCACGATCTCCTCCGCCCAGGCAACTTCGCGCAGACAGGCATCGAGCGTGTCGGCATTGTTGAAGGTGATCACCACCACCGATAACGGTTCACGCGACATCGGCGATCCCGCGTTCGTTACGGCCTGGACCAGACGGGTCTTGCCCGGCGGCAGGCTCGACATACAACGCCGCGCACCACAGTCCGAGCAGCCAGCCGAACAGCAGTCCCCACCACGCCGAATAGAAGGCCAGATGGCTATTCAGTGGAAACAGCATCACACCCAGCGCCAGCGTGACCGGGAACGCGCGTTCGCGTGCCGCCGCGCCAACCTGGCGCCACGCGCGCATCGCCAGCACGACCGCAGCCAACCACAGCAGCAAACCGATCGTGCCGGTTTCGGTGAGTATTTCCAGCACCAGCTGATGCGGGTGACAGGCACCCTCACCCTCGCCGCAAAACTCGGCGACGAGGAAGTGATCATTCGCAGGGGCGTAGTGCGGGTACGCATAACGGAAGCCGCGCACGCCGACACCGAGGATCGGGTGCGCCGCGAACATCTCGACACTCGCGTGCCATATATCCAGTCGACCGGTGAGTGCGGTATCGATGGACTGACCGGTCCCGTGCAACGCCAGCAGAGTGCGATCCATCCGTTGCTGGAAGCGCCCGGAGGTTTCCCAGGCCAGGCCGCCAGCGAGCGCCAGCAGCACCGCACCGATCACGCAGAATCCGGCAAAGCGCAACGGCGATTTCGCTTCGCGCCAGATGAATCCCAGCGCCACCAGCGCGTAACACAACCAAGCCGCACGCGAACCGGCCAGCAATACCGGCCCCAGCATCAGCACGAACGCGAGCAACAAACCCGGCAAGCCCCAACGCCGCTGCGCCGCCCACAGTGCAAACGGCGACAACACGGCCAATGTCGGCCCCAGCTTGAGATCGGCGCCAAAGATACCGGAGAGGTACTGGGCGGCGGCATGGCCGCCGAGGCTCCAGCCGGTCAGCATCTGCACCCACGCATCCGCAGTCCATAACGCCAACACCAGCGCCACGGCCACATACAGCGCCTGCAACTTGCCGTCGCGGCGGATCGCGAAACACGCATACAGGCCCAGCGGCGCATAGCGCAGCAGCGCGAGCACGGTGCCCCAGCTTTTGCCTGGTGCGATCGAACCGAACGCCGACAGCAGGCCCGCGCCGACATAGGCGGCCAGCAACCACAGCAGCAAACGCGCGCCAGGATGCTCCTGCAGTGCCTGAGGCTGTCGGGCAAACAGCAGAATGACGCCGATCAAACACAGGAACGTACCCAGCTCCGAACTTCGTCCGAGCGGCAGCAACGCGATCACCAGCCAGAACGGCAACAGCGGCGAACGCAGCGCGGCCTTGAGCGTAGTGCCAAAAAAAGTCATGCATGGACCCGGGCGAAGGTGACCGCCCATTGTGTAGGAGCGCACCCTGTGCGCGAAAGCCCGGGGAAGCAACCGCATTCGCGACGTTGCTCAAAGAAGTCCCGGATTGAGGCGGCCTGGCTGGTGCTATCGCGCACAGGGTGCGCTCCTACACGAGAGGGTTCGCCAGGGTGTGCGATCACGTGGAAATTCTGGCAGGTGCTCAGCCAGTCACTTCTTCGTATAGCGCCAGCGTTGCCTGCTGCATATCGACCAGTCGGTAACTCTGCAACGGTGAAATCGGTGGTGCCACCCGCAGCAATTCCGCGGCGCGCTCGACCAGCCGTTCGCGGTCACCTGGCGGTACGCGGCCGGCGGGGTAGAGTTCGGCAAGCAGTTCGCCGACACCGCCATGGGCATAGCCAAGGACCGGCCGGCATAGCGACAACGCCTCGATCACGGTGCGGCCGAACGATTCGGGCTGGTTAGATAGTTGCAGTATCAGCGTCGACACCGCATAGATGTCGTGGATATCGGCGCGCGGCGGCGTCAGCACGACCTGCGAGGTCACCCCGCGCAGTCGAATCAGCTCGCGCAGCTCCTCCAGATAAGCTTCGCGTCCCGGCTCGACCACGCCCAGCAGCAACAGACGCGCCTCGACACCGCGACGCTTGAGATCGGCCAGCAATTCGATTGCATCGTGATGACCTTTCAGGCGTGTGCCGCGCCCGGGCAAGGTCAGCAACGGGCCACCGGTCAACTCCGGATACTCGGCAAAAAATGCCTTCTGCCATGCGTCATCCGGTCGATGGCCGTAGGGAAACGCGGCCGGATCGATCCCGCGCGGAATCACTCGAACCTTGGCCGGTTCCAGCCAGCGATAATGGCTCAGCACGTAATCGCGCATGGTTTGCGAGACGGCAATCACCCGCTCACCACGCAGCAGGATGGCGCTGTAGCGCCCCGGCGAATTGAGCCCGTGCACGGTAGTGATGAAATGCGGGCGGCGTGCCATCCCCTTCAGCGCCCACCAGCCCAACCACGCCGGCAGGCGCGAACGGGCGTGCACGATGTCGGGCTTGAGCTCGCGCAGCACCCGCCGCAACGCACCGAGCCGGGTCAGCGTGCGCAACGACTTGCTGCCGATGTCGAGCGTCACATGCTCGCTGCCTTCAGCCTTCAATTGCTCCACCAACCGCCCGCCGGCCGAGATCACCACCGAGCGATGGCCGGCCTGCACCAGCGCACGGGCGATCTCCAGCGCCGAGCGCTCCGCACCGCCCGAACGCAGCGCGGGGATCAGCTGGACCACGGTCAGCAGCTTGGTGGGAACGGCGATGCTGGACATGAGCTCTGGACTGGCGGTTTTCATTCAACCACATACAAGCAGAAATCGTGCCGCCAACCGCTCGCAGGAGGACAGATGGTCAGTCCCGCAGCACGTAATGGGCGCCACAGTAGGCACAGGTTGACTCGCCACCATCATCGACGATCGGCAGATAGACCTTCGGGTGCGAATTCCACAGCTCCATCCCGGGCATCGGGCAGGACAATGGCAGGTCGGCGCGCGTCACTTCGTAACGATTTTCGGCATTTGCCGGCACCAGCGGCACCGCCGCGGTAAGGGGACGCGACATGGGCGAACTCCAGACTGGACATCAGGCCGCAAATGGTAGCAGGCTGAAGCCTTCCGCCGGGGGTTGAAGGGGAAGCGGGAGCGCAGCGAGCCCGGTATTCAACCGGCTGGCTTCGTGGGGAGTTTTCACGAAACAGACATGTCAATCCTCGACCAGGCGTCCTGCGCCAGGTCCACTGCAGGAGCAGACCATGGATTTCGGAAAAATCGTCGAACGCGTCAAGGCCATCCTGACGACGCCAAAAACCGAGTGGCCGGTGGTTGCGGCCGAGCCGGACACGGTACGCGGCCTCTATGCCGGCTACATCGCCATCGTCGCCGCGCTCCCGGTCATTGCCCACTTCATCAAGAACAGCCTGATCGGCACCGGGGCATTCGGCATCACCGTGCGCCTGCCGATCGGCATGGGCATCGTGGCGATGGTGCTGCAATACGTGTTGGCCCTGGTCATGGTTTATCTGCTGGCGCTGATCATCAGCGCGCTGGCACCCACGTTTGGCGGTCAGAAAGATCAGGTACAGGCGCTGAAGACCGTCGCCTATTCATGGACCGCGGGCTGGGTGGCCGGTATCGCCGTGATCTTGCCCTGGCTGGGCTGGCTGATCGCGATCGCCGGCGGGATCTACGGCATCTACCTGCTGTACCTGGGCCTGCCGGAAACCATGAGGTGCCCGCCAGACAAGGCCGGTGGCTACACCGCGGTCAGCGTGATCATTGCGATCGTAATCGGCTGGATTCTCTATCTGATTATCGCCAGCGTGATTGGCACCGCCGCGATTACCGGCGCCGCGATGGGCGGCATGCATGTCACCGGCAGCCACGATGAGAGCGTCGTTGTCGATGGCAACAGCGCGCTCGCCAAGCTGACCGCCATGAGCGCGGCCAGCAAGCAGCTAAGTGCCGCGCAGCAATCCACCTCTGCTACCGCCCAGCAACTCGCGATGGGCAAGGTGGCAGGCGCGGTCGCCGGCGGCGGCAGTGTCGAACCGCTGTCGCTGGATCAGGTCAAGGGGTTTCTGCCGGACAGCCTGGGTGACCTCAAGCGGACCGGTATGTCCGCCCAGCGCAGCGGCGCCATGGGCATGCAGGTCGCCGACGCGACCGCCCAATACAGCGACAGCAACGGCCACAACATTACGCTGGAAGTCACCGATACCGGGAGCGCCAAGGGTCTGGTGGCGATGGCCAGCGCGATGGCGCCGGAAGAGGAAAAGCAGACCGATCACGGTTACGAGAAGACCCACACCGAGTCCGGCCGGCTGATCCATGAGGCCTGGGACACCCAGTCCAAGAGTGGCGAATTCAGCGTGATAGTCGGCCAACGCTTCACCGTGAAGGCGACCGGCACGGCCGACGGTATTGATCAACTGAAGCAGGCGGTCACCAGTGTCGACCTCGCCAAACTGGAATCGATGAAAGACCAGGGCGTGACAAAGAACTGATAGGTGGCACGGCCCAGAAAGAGCGACCGAATAAAAAAGCCGCGCTGTCGCCAGCGCGGCTTTTTTTCGTCACCGATGCAGTGCTTACTTGGCGACTTCGCCTTCCGTGGTGATCTGCAACTTGATCTCGTCGCTGACGTACGGCACGTAGGCATTCACGCCAAAATCCTTGCGGTTCAACGTGCCGGTCGCATCAAACGCAATCGCCTGCACTTTGGCCATCGGGTGCACACCCACCTTGTTGAGGTGTGCGGTCAGCACCAGCGGCTTGGTGACGCCATGTACGGTCAAGTCACCGGTCACCTTGAAATTTCCGCCACCGAGCGCCTGCACGCTAGTGCTCTTGAACGTGGCTGTCGGGAACTTGCCCGCGTCGAAGAATTCCGCCGTCTGGAATTCATCGTTGAGCTTGGCGACATGCGTGTCGAAACCGGTGATCGGCAACGTTACGTCGATCGACGATTTCGTCGGATCCTTGTCGTCAAAAACCAGCGTGCCCTCGCCCAGCGCGGCAAAACCGCTTGGATTGGAGAAGCCGAGATGGTTCCAGCCGAAGATCACATTCGTGTGGCTGGGATCGAGTTTGTAGGTCACCGGGGCGGCCTGAACCGACACGGCGGTGCCGAGCAGTCCGGCAAGAGCGAGATACTTCAGTGCACGCATGGGAGTGCCTCCTTGGGAATGATGGATACAGGGTTGCTTCGGGTGATCGATTTTCAGGCAGACTTCTTCAAGCTGACTTCTTCAGGCTGACTTTTTCAGGCTGACCTTTTCAGGCAATCCGGCACGCTTCGTCGAACGCCAACCGGGGGCTGCGCTCAAACAGGTTACGGCTGGCATCGCCGTAACCCATATTGATCAGGAAATTCGACTTGATCGCGGTGCCGGCAAAAAACGCCTCATCCACGCCGGCATTGTCGAAACCGGACATCGGCCCGCAATCGAGCCCGATCGCGCGCGCCGCCATCAGCACGTAGGCACCTTGCAGGGTCGCATTGCGGAACGCGGTGGTGTCGATCAGCGGCTGATTGCCGACAAACCAGCTGCGCGCGTCGGCATGCGGAAACAACTTCGGCAGGTGTTCGTAGAACGTATGGTCGGTCGCGATGATGGCCGTCACCGGCGCCTCCATCGTCTTGTCCCGGTTGTTCTCGGACATGAACGGCGCAAGCTTCGCCTTCGCCTCTTTCGACCTTACGAATACGACCCGCATCGGCGAAGCGTTTGCGCTGGTCGGGCCGAACTTCGCCAGTTCGTAGAGCTGACGCAACTGCTCGTCGCTGACGTCTTTCGGCAGCCACGCATTGAACGTGCGGGCGTTGCGGAACAACTGATCAAGGCCGGCCTCGGAAATCAACTCGCTCATGGGTATCCTCTGCTGCATTGACGCGCCGACAGTGGCGCCTGAATCTGCAAGTGTATAGGTGTGCGCACGCCAACAGACGACGGTGCGGAGAACGTACTGTGTTAGCCAGGGAAACAATGCCGGACCAACCGCCATCATGCTGAAGCTGCACGGTGAATGCTGGGTGATTACCGATAGCGCCGCTGGCAACCAGCGCCAGGCGTTGGCCTTGGCCGAACGGCTGGGCTTGCCGGTACGTCACCTGATCCTGGAGCCCCGGGCACCCTGGTCGTGGCTCTCACCTCGATTCACTTTTGGCGGACAGTTCGCTCTGCCGAATGCCCAGCGCGCATTGTTCGCGCCACCGTGGCCCGGGGTGGCGATCGGTTGCGGTCGCGCCGCCGCGCTGTTCACCCGTCAGTTGCGTGATTTGTCCCAAGGCGATTGCTACACCGTGCAGATCCTCGACCCACGGATCGACCCTGTCCACTGGGACACCGTGGTCGCACCGCAACACGACCAGCTGAGCGGGCCCAACGTGCTCACTCCGCTGGGCTCGCTCAACCCCATCGACGATGAGTGGCTCGCCGACGGCCGTGAATCCTGTGCCGCGCTAGCCGAACTCCCCCAGCCGCGTGTCGGCGTTCTGCTCGGCGGCCCGCGCAAAGGCATCGCGCTGCATGCTGGCTACGGCCGACAACTGGCCACCCAACTGCTCGAGCGCCAACGTCATGAGGGAGGCAGCCTGCTGGTGCTTGCCTCCAGGCGAACTCCACCAGAACTCCTCGACGTATTTCGCGACATGCTGAAAGGCGTGCCGGGCCTGATCTGGGGTGGCCCCAACGATGGCGCCAATCCCTATCCCGGCGTACTTGGCTGGGCCGACCGCCTTGTCGTCACTCCTGATTCGGTGAATATGCTGTCAGAGGCGTGCGCGGTGGGCTGCCCAGTGCAGACCTTCACCACTGCGCCACTACAGGGGAAGATCGAGCGCTTTCTGAGCAGGTTGCGGGAGCGCGGCCTGCTGCAAGATTTTCACGATGCCGTTCTAACACCGCATTCGCCGCTGCGTGAAACTGCAACTATCGCGGAAAAGATAAAAATTCAGATCGAGATGCGGAAAGGAACGCGGAATTAATCTGATATTTTTACTATAAAAATGTTTTCCAAACAAATGCCGTCATAAGTAAAAAGGCGGCCCGAAAATCCGGACCGCCCTGGCTTCTATTAAGTCACACTAGTGCGTTCAACAGGATTGCTGGCATGCGGATCGCTGAATCTGACATTGATTCAAGCAAGCGCCCAGCGGGATTCCGGTTTCAGTTGCGTTGCAATCCTGCTGGCATTCGATCCAGTTTTGGCGGCAGTTGGTCGTGCATTGCTGGTCAAAGGCGCTGGCGGGTGAGGATACTCCCAACCCAAGGCCTATGGAAAAAAGCGCAAGTCCAAAATACAGTCCTAGCTTCGTAGTCATGAATTTTCACTCCTTTGCTTGGCCATTGGCATCTCATACGCTCGGCCGTGTGCGTATTCAGAATTCCCCGGATCAACCGGAGTCAATCTACTCATTCATAAAACTAAACGAGTAACTATCGAAATCAATTCATTGCCAATTTTTTTGTATCTTGGTCGTGCAACGATGCAATGGCCTCGTTTATGCTGGATTCTTTAAAACCAATAATTTTCCTGTTCCCGATGTAGATCAAAGGAACCGCGACGCCGCCAAGTGTCTTGAACTTCTTGCTGAGGTCGTCCGACTTATCTATCAGGTAATCGGTGTAGACAATTTTGTTTTGAGCAAACAACGTCCTTGCCTGCTTGCAGTAGGGACAGGTCGACGTACTGAAAAGCACAATGCGATGTCCGGTACCTGCGTACACCGAGTCATAATTTCCTTTTATATAACTGGGCTCAGGGAAGATGCGCGCGTAAGCTGTTCGAGCTAATGGGCCGCCATACAGGCCAACAGCAAAACATACGGACAAAATACCGGCCAAAGCCAGTAACTTCATTATCTTCATGACGTTAAGCTCCAAATTCCAAGGGTTTTATATCCTGCCACTGACGGGGCGAACGATAACTCCAGAATGGAAAACTCAGCGCAGCTGACTCCACCCCTTTCCCATGGTCAATTGGTGCACGCCAGAAATGTGATGTCAGTCACACTCAAAACATTTCCACTCTGGCTCCGTCGTATACACCCAAACGTATTCAGCCAGCACTTGATCGCGAGGCACCAAGATCAAACCCCAGCGCATCGGTGACCCCGCGAACCCCCGCGCACAGCTGCCCCAGTTCCTCATCGCGTGGCGCAATCCGTGAGCGCAGATCCAGTGTGCAGGCGAGTGCCCGCTGTAGCAGGTTCGCGTGTGCCACGGTCAGCATGGCTGCCTGTGCGGCATCGAGCAGGCCTGCGCCACGACAGGCTTCGATCAAGGCTGCATTGGCGGTAACTCCGAGCAGGCCGGGCCATTGCGCCGCGTTCGCCAGTACCAGCCCCTGCAGCGCAAACTCGATATCCAGCAGCGCGCCATGACCCTGCTTGAGATCGAGCTGGGTGGCGTCGGAGCGGTCGCGTTCGGCGCGCCAGCGCTGACGCATGTTGCCAACTTCAGCCACTACGGCGGCACGCTCGCGTGGCACGGCCAAAATCTCACGACGCACGTCGGCCAGTTCCGCATTGAGCGCGGCATCTCCGGCGACCGGGCGGGCGCGCAACAGTGCCTGGTGCTCCCATGTCCATGCGCGACTCTTCTGGTACGCCGCGAAGGAGTCGAGGCTGCTGACCAGCAGGCCCTTGGAGCCGTCCGGTCGCAGCCGCGCATCGACCTCATACAGGCGGCCGGCACGGGTCAGCACGGTGAGCCAGTTCATCACTCGCTGAGCGAGTCGCTGATACCAGCGTGCGCCTTCGAGCGGACGGGCACCATCGCTCATCGCGTGCGCACGCCGGCCATCGTAGACGAACACAAGGTCCAGATCCGAAGCGAAGCCGAGCTCCTCGCCGCCCAGACTGCCATAGCCGAGCACGGCAAAACCCGAACCCACGCCCGGCAGTCGACCATGCTGGGCAACCAGCTCACGCTCGGCCAGCGCCAACACGGCGGCCACTACCGACTCGGCCAGTGCGCCGAGCCGGCGCGCGGTGGCGACGGCATCGGCACGGCCGTCATTGAACGCAAGCCCCAGCCTGAACGCGGTGGATGCCTTGAACTCGTTGATCCGCTCAAGCTCGGCCTCGGCCTCGCGCTCATCCAGCGTGGTCAGCACGCGGGCGATTTCGGCGGTAATGTCCGCCCGCTTGAACGGCAGTTGATCGATGCGTGGATCAAGCACGTCGTCCAGCAGTAGCGGCTGTGCGATGACTCTCTCCGCCAGGAATGCGCTATCGCCAAACAAACGGGCGAGACGTTTGCGCGCAGCCGGCTGTTCTTCCAGCAACGCCAGGTAAGACGAGCGTCGTGCCACCGTCTGCATCAGTCGGCACAATCGCAGCAGGCAGGGCACCGGCGCGGCGCTCGCGCGCGCAGCACTGAACAACTGCGGCATCAGATGATCCAGCCGCTCGCGCGAATGCGGCGACATCGCACGCACCGGCGCGGCCTGCGGAAGTTTCAGCAGGGCATCGGCCAATTCGGCGCCGGGAACGAAGCCGGAGGCTTCCAGCACAGCGGCATCCAGCGAACCGGCGCAGGCCTGTTGCCACAGCACCATGTCGGCAGCCGGCACACTGGCTGCACGGCCACCTTGCGGCATCAGCACGGCCGCAAATTCCTCGCTGACGATGGCGCGATGCGTGGCCAACGCTGCATTGAGGGTGTCCCAGTCGGGATACTCAAGACTCAGGGCGATGCGCTCGCGGCTGAGGGCGTCGTCGGGGATGTCGTGGGTCTGCGCATCACGCAGCATCTGCACGCGGTTTTCCACCCGGCGCAAAAGCACATAAGCCTCACGCAACATGCGCGCGCGCGCGGCGCCGATGTGCCCGCG
>JBAPPP010000566.1:0-4693 GCA_049280175.1 Rhodanobacter sp. | reverse complement strand
CGAAACTTTCAGGTCGAACTGGATCGCGCAGGTCTCCACCCGATAAGTACGGAGATTTCCATCGCCGGGCCGTTCTACTACGCCGAAGACGAGCACCAGCAATACTTGTCGAAGCATCCGGATGGATATTGCGGGCTGGGCGGGACAGGGGTCAGTTGTCCGATTGGAATGGATCTTTCGAAGTGAGGCGAACGCGTAGCTCGGAAGAATGCTCGTTGAGTGTTGAGTGCGGATGGTCGGATTGAACAACACTGTTGTTGTTTCGCACTTTCGACGGATGCAGCAATTTCAAGGCGTGACCATCTCGAGACTCTCCACGTAAACCAGCTCGCACGCACCCGCGCCGACATCATCGCGGGTCATCGAGGTTTTCCAGTGCCAGCCGTCGGGGCGGCTGGCATCGACCAGGAAGCCTTCGATGTGCACGATTTCACCTGGGCGCACTTTTTTGAGTTCGTACAGCACGCCGGCGTCGGCGGGGATCATGTGCATGTTGGCGCTGTGCGTTTCGATCTCCCGGCGTGGAATCGGGAACTGTTTCACCTGCCAGTAGTAGAAGCGGCCGGACTGGCTGATATCGATGTTCGCCAGCACGGCGCTGTCGGACATGCGGCCCCAGCCGAGTGCGAGATCTTCGGGTATCAGCTTGGCGTCGGCGCCCCAGGAATAGTCCGCGCGCGACAACACGCGTGCGGTGAGCGTGAAGTGCGCACGGGTGGTTAGCGTGACATCGCCGTGCTGTAGTTGTGCACCATCGTCGATATCGACTTGCTCCGGTGTGTCCGGCGCAAGCACGCCGGGCGGCGGGTGCAGCGGTCGTTTGTTCCACCATGAAGCCCCGCCCCATAGCACCAGCAGCAGGGTCGCCCCGATCCAGAGTTTGCGCATGCTCAGGCGAAATCCGCCGCGAGCGCGCTGCGCTGTTCGGGAGTCAGGGTGACGTTTACCGACATCGCCGGCAGTGTCGATGCCAGCGTGATAGGTGCGCCTGCGTTCCAGCTCGCGATCATGGCCTCGTCAAGCTCGAAGCGCAGGAAATGCACCGCAGCGGTTTTATCCGCGTTGCTGCGTTCCATGTCTTCGTCGGCGACGGCGGTGACCGGGGCATGCCCTTGCACCGTCAGCGTGATGGCGTGTTCGATGTTGCGCAGGCGCACCAGTTCGCGCTTGCGTTCCTCGACGTCGTCGTACTGGACCATCATCGTGGCCTTGAGATTGCGGCCGTCGGGTATCAGCGGAGTGTAGGCATCCAGTTCATCCTGGATGCCGGCCGCGTCAAAGATGCGTTCGATGCGCAACATTTCCTGCACCTGGTACTGGACGCTCAGGCGATCCTCGAAGATCAGCATAAGGTGTTCACCGATGTGCACGGTGCGCTGCTTCTTGTGCGCCATGACGCGGGCACGGAACTCGTTGCGTTGCTGGGCGTAGCTCTCAAGGCTGAGCAGATCAGTGCGAGTCAGTTTTTTCATCGTCAGATATCGTAAGCCATGCGCAGCAGACTGAGTGGATGTTCCGCAGCCGGCTTGTCATCGAGGCCGTGGGCGATATGGCCACCGGCCATCGGGCAGTCGCTGGTGAAGTGGTCGGCCTGCGCCTGTGCGACACGACTCTCCACGGGTTTCGCCAGCTTGCGCGAGAGCGCATAGGTCGCGTGTTTGACGCCATAGGTGCCATCGTGACCGGAGCAGCGCTCGATGGTGACGACTTCGGTGTCCGGCACCAGGAGCAAGATGTCGCGTGTCTTCGGTCCGATCTTCTGCACACGCTGATGGCACGGTACCTGCCAGGCGACCTTGCCCAGCGACCGTTTGAAGTCGGTCGCCAGCAACCCGGCCTTGTGACGTTCGCTCAGATATTCGAACGGATCGAAGAAGCGGTCGCGAACGAGTGCCACTTCGGCGTCGTCGGGGAACATCAGCGGCAGCTCCTGCTTGAACATCAGCACGCAGGACGGGATCGCGGCGGTGAAGTCCCAGCCGTCGCGCGCCATCTTCGCCAGCACCGGAATGTTCTGTTCCTTGTACTTCTTCACCGTCTGCAAGTCACCCAGCTCGAACTTGGGCATGCCGCAGCAGCTTTCACGCTCGACCAGTCGCGTCGGGATCGCGTTGTGCATCAGCACCGCGGCGAGATCCTCAACCGCGCCAGGGTCGGAGTAGTCGCAGTAGCAGGTCGCGAAGATGGCTAGCTTGCCGTGCGTGCGTCCGGCCGGTAGTGCTTCGCCGGTACCATCCAATGCCTTCAGTCGTTTGCGCGCGCTAGGTGTGTAGTAACTCGGTACGCGTGCCTCGGCGTCCACCCCCATGGTCTTTTCGAGCAGCTTGCGCGCGAGCGTGTTGTGGTTGGCGGCGTTGACCGTCTGCACCACCACCGGGATCGATGCGAGCTTGCCGACCATGCGTGTATTGGACAGGATCTTCGCCGACAGCGGCACGCCATCACGCTCGAATGCCACTGTCTTGGCACGCAGCATCAGGTGCGGGAAATCCACATTCCACGGATGCGGCGGCGTATACGGACACTTGGTCTGATAGCACAGGTCGCACAGATAGCACTGCTCGGTGACCTTGGGATAATCAGCCTTGTCGACGCCGTCGATCTCCATCGTCTTCGACTCGTCGATCAGGTCGAACAGGGTGGGGAAGGCGTGACACAGGCTGACGCAGCGGCGGCAGCCGTGGCAGATGTTGAAGACGCGTTCGAGTTCCGCGTCCAGCGCCTGCTGATCCATGAATTCGGGGTTGGTCCAATCCAGTGGGTGCCGGGTGGGCGCCTCCAGATTGCCTTCGCGCGTTTCGCTGATGGGATCGGCCATCATCGTCTCCCCGGTGTCTGACGGCTGGCGGGTCGTTCTCGAAACTCTCCGCAGAAGCGCACCTTTTGCGCGAAAACCAACGGAGCGGTAACGCTGTCACCTCTATCGCGCACAAGGTGCGCTCCTACAAGGCGATGCAAGGATACCGGCGATCCCAACCTCGAAGCCGGGATCGCCATGCATGCGCAACTCAGCCCAGTTCGGCCAGCGCCTTGGTGAAGCGATTGGCGTGCGAGCGCTCGGCCTTCGCCAGGGTCTCGAACCAGTCGGCGACCTCTTCGAAGCCTTCGGCGCGTGCGGCCTGGGCCATGCCCGGGTACATGTCGGTGTACTCGTGGGTTTCGCCAGCGATGGCGCTCTTCAGGTTCAGGTGGGTTTCGCCGAAGGGCAGCCCGGTAGCGGGATCGCCAACGTGTTCCAGATATTCGAGGTGGCCGTGGGCGTGGCCGGTCTCGCCTTCGGCGGTGGAGCGGAATACGGCGGAGACATCGTTATAGCCCTCGATGTCGGCTTTTCCGGCGAAGTACAGGTAGCGGCGATTGGCCATCGATTCGCCGGCAAACGCATCTTTCAGGTTCTGCTCGGTCTTGGACCCTTTCAAATTGCTCATGACATCACCTCGTGACGTGTGGCTGGGAGGGTAGGCGAGAACGATCGTTACGGTCGTGACCAGCCGAGCCTAGCGCTCGGCCGTCAGGCAATGAAATTGATTGTTTCGATGGTACAGATAGTTTGCAGCTATCGGCGCGCCGATTTTCGCGTCGGCGGTGTGATGATATCTGCCGATGCGTGCGTGGCGGCGGTGTGTGCGTCCAGCAGGTCGGGCGGCAGCTGCCTGAAGATCTCCGCCAGGCGCTTCAGGAACACATCCATGGCCGAACTCTTGCGCCAGACCATCGCCACCCGCCGGCTCGGTGGATGACCCTTGAACTCGATCAGGTGCAGGTTCTCGACCTGCGCCACCGGCGGCTTTACCGCCATGCTCGGCAGCAGCGTGATGCCGACGTTGGCCGCCACCATCTGCCGCAGCGTCTCCAGGCTAGTTGCGCGGAAACCGCTGCGTTCGCCAATGCCGGCCATGTGGCACACCTCCAGCGCCTGATCGCGCATGCAATGGCCTTCCTCCAGCAGCAGCAGGTTCTGGCTGGACAGGTCGGACAGCTTCAGCTGGCCTTGCTGCTGCGCCAGCGGATGATCATGCGAGACCGCCAGCAGGAACGGTTCCTCGAACAGGAACTCGGTATGCAGGCTGTCCTCATGCAGCGGCAGCGCGAGCACGGCGGCATCCAGCTTGCCCTCCCGCAGTAGCCGCAGCAACGCCTCGGTCTTGTCTTCGACCAGCAGCAGCTCCAGCTTGGGGAACGCCTTGCGTACCAGTGGCAGCGCATGGGGCAAGAGGTAGGGTCCCAGGGTCGGGAAGATGCCCAGCCGTACCGTGCCGGACTCCGGATCGAGGGTGCGCCGGGCCACGCCGCGAATCTGTTCGATTTCGTTGAGTACGTCGCGGGCGCGCACGGCGATATCGCGGCCGACCTCGGTCAAAAGCACCTTGCGCGGCGTGCGCTCGACCAACGGCACGCCCAGTTCGTCCTCCAGCTTCTTGATCTGCGTGGACAGGGTCGGCTGGCTGACGAAGCAGGCCTCGGCGGCACGCCCGAAATGGCGATGCTCGGCAAGGGCGACCAGGTACTGGAGATCGCGCAGGTTCATGGGCTGGCCTCAGGTAAGCCATAGGCAATGACTATGAACACGATGGTAACAATCAATTTGAACAATGCAAGTGCAGACGTTATCTTCTTCACCACGACACCTGATGCAAGGCGTCTTTCAACCCTCGCTCCACTACCTGAAGGCTTACTCCATGCTGACCATTGG
>JBAPPP010000565.1:0-1890 GCA_049280175.1 Rhodanobacter sp. | reverse complement strand
CTGCACGGACGGCCCGGTTACCCAGCGGTATTTAAGCGCGTCGTTTTTCCAGATATTGGCGCCACTGCTCTTGTCGAATGCCATCACCTGGGAGTCCTCGTTGACCCCGAAGATCGCATTGCCGTTTGCAGCCAGCGAATCAAAGGTGGAGAACGCGTGTGCCCACAACGGCCTGCCGCTGGGGCCGTCCACGGCCACCAGGTTGCCGTGATAGGCAGCACCATAGAGCGTGGTGCCATCCAGCAGGACCGCGCCATCGACGTCATCCAGTCGATCAATCTCGGTGCGGCCGATGCCGCTACCCAGTCGTTGTTCCCACAGCTTTGCGCCATTGTCCTGGCGCAGCGCGATCAGCTTGCCGTCGTCGCTGCCGTAGAACACCACGCCATTGGCTACCAGCGGCGCCCCATTGCCGCGCAGGCTCAGCAGCGGCACCGTGCCCTGGTCATAGACCCAGGTGCGATTACCGGTTGCCCGGTCCAGGCCGTAGAGACGGCCGTCTTCGGTGCGAACCACCACGAGGTCGCCGACGATGGCGGGGGAAGCGAGCACCTCGGAACTCAGCTCGGCCTCCCAGCGCGGTGTACCGTCTTTGGCATTGACTGCATAGACATGGCCATCCAGCGTGCCGACGGCCAGCAGGTCGCCATCGACAGCCGGACCACCGGCATACATCGCATCTTTGCGCTTCTTGTCACCCCAGCCGAACCAGCCATGGACGGTCGAATTTTTCGTCCACAGGGTCTTGCCACTGGCGGCATCGATCGCTACCAGGTCACCGTCGGTGCTGTCGGCGTACAGCACGCCGCCCTCGACTGTGGGACGCAAACGCACGCCACTGGCGCCAGCACCTTTACCAACGCTGGTGCTCCAAACCTTGGTCACCTGCACGGTGGGCTTGAAGTCCTTGTCCAGCACAGTCGGTGGCTGGACGTTTTCTTTCTTGAACGAATGGCAGCCGGCAAGGGCTACCAGTGAAGTCAGCGTGATCAGCAAAAATCGTTTCATGCACCCTGCTTCCCGGCTACGGCCAAATCATCAAGTTTCATTTGCAGGGCGCCGCGTTGCGGCGCCTCCTCGCTCAGTGCCGACAAGGCAGCCTTGTAGGCCTTGCGCGCATCGTCCGAACGCCCAAGCTTGACCAGCACATCGCCGCGGAGTTCCTGCGCCAGCCCCTGATAGTTGTTGGCCGGAATGCTGTCGAGCGTGGACAAAGCCGCCGCGCTGTTGTCGCGAGCGAGCTGCACCTGCGCCATGCGCAGCTGGATCAGCGATTTCAAAGCCGGGTCCGCAGCGTGGCTCTCGGCCCATTCCAGCGAGACCTCAGCCTTGTCGGGTTGCTTGGCCAGCAGCTGTTGCTTGGCGCGGTCGCTCACAGCAAAAACGGCGTACGGCGACTTCGCGTAATCCGTCATCAACTGCTCGGTAAACTGCGCGGCGATATCCGGCTTGCCGGACACCTGCGCGATCTGCGCCTGCTTATACAGTTGCGACGCCATGCTTTCGTTGCGCGCCTGGTGGTTGCGCCATGCCTGCCACCCAAAAATACCGACCAGGCCGATGGCTATACCGGCGACTATGGACAGGCCGTTCTCACGCAGCCATTTTTGAACGCGTTCGCTTTGTTCATAGTTGTCGTATTCTTCAAATGCCATGCATTCACCGTTCATGAGTCTGCATACCGGCTGGCGCGTGAGGACGGCCGGCGCGGTAAATAAAGGGAAAGCCGATCAGGTCCGCTCGTTGCCGGGCAGACAGTGGGCAAGCATAACCGAAATGAACCGCCTGGAGCGGTCTGGACGGTGATCAGAGACTGGCTGCGGAAGCCTTGCCGTCCTGCACCTGCACGCGGAAATGCGCCACGTTGGCATGCTTGAAATCATCCAGCCC
>JBAPPP010000564.1:0-4764 GCA_049280175.1 Rhodanobacter sp. | reverse complement strand
CCGTTGACCAGGCCACCGCGCTGGCGGTGGGCTATGACGCTGCGGACAAAAGCAGCATCACCCTGGGTGGCACCAACGGCACGGTGATCCACAACGTTGCCACGGGCACGCTGGATACCGATGCCGCCAATGTGGGTCAGGTCAATTCAGCGATCGCATCCGTTGATCAGGTCGCCGCGCTGGCGGTGGGCTATGACGCTGCGGACAAGGCCAACATCACGCTGGGTGGCACCAACGGCACGCTGATTCACAACGTTGCGGCCGGTGTCCAGGGCAACGATGCCGTGAACATGAACCAACTCACTTCCCTGAGCAACCTGGAGAGTCAGGACGTCCTGGCGATCACCAACCTCAACAACCAGCTGACCAACGTCAACAGCCAGCTGACTACCGTCAATGGTCAGATCACGACCTTCCAGGGTGAAATCAGCACGCTGCAGCAGACCCCGGCGGGTGGGGCTGGCATGCCAGCCACGGTTGCGGTGGATGGCAGCGGTGCGGCCTCGGTCGGCGCTGGTTCGGGTGGCGTAGCAATGGGCACCAACGCCAAGGCCGGTGGTAGCAACGGCACGGCGATCGGCGGCAACAGCTTTGCGGCCGGTCCGAACGACACGGCACTGGGCGGCAATGCCCAGGTCAATGCGGACGGCAGCACGGCAGTGGGCGCCAACACCACCATCGCCGCAGCAGCGACGAATGCAGTTCCGTGGGCGAGAGTGCTTCGGTGACGGCGGCTTCGGGTACGGCGATTGGCCAGGGTGCTTCGGTGACCGCCGCCAATGCGGTGGCTCTGGGCCAGGGCTCGGTCGCCAATGTCGCCAACACGGTGTCGGTCGGTACGGCCACCAACCAGCGCCAGATCACCAATGTGGCGGCCGGTGTGCAGGCGACTGACGCGGCCAACGTCAGCCAGGTCAATGCGGCGCTGGCCACGGCCAAGACCTATACGGATGCGAGCTCGCAGCAGACGCTCCAGGCAGCCAACGCCTATACCAACCAGGCCATCACGGCAGCCAACGGGGCCAATGGCAATCTCGCCAACTTCGAAAGCCAGGTGAGCGACCAGTTCCAGAACGTGAACAAGCGCATCGACCAGTCGGGTGCCATGAGCGCAGCATCGACGCAGATGGCGATCAACGCGGCCGGTGCGACCGGCAACGGTCGAATCTCCGCCGGCGTGGGCTACCAGGGATCGCGCAACGCTATTTCGGTGGGCTACGCCGTACCCATCGGCAGCACGGCGCATATGAGCGTCGGCGCCTCGTCGAGCGGCTCGCAGACGTCGGTCGGCGCCGGCTTTGGTATTGATCTGTAATAGCTGAAACGCGCATCCGGCCCGACATGGCGACGCCATGTCGGGCCGGAATCGTTTTGGGGGTATCGACCTGCTGCCGCCCGCAATAAAGCGGTGTCCGCAGGCTCTCATGGCCTGTTCATCCGGTGGGTCGCCAAATACTCGCGAAGCGGTCCCGTCCGAAGGTGCACCGTATCGGGTTGGCGACATCATGACGCCTGATCGCCGCCCATTCTCCTGAAGGCGTCTTCGAGGAAGATCGCCATGCCTCATGACCGATTCGTTATCGCCAGCCTGGTTGTGTGTTGCACCCTGGCCGCCGGCACTGCCTACGCCCAAAACACTGCCGGCGCGCCCGGCCTGTCGCCGACCGCGGAACTGATAAAGAACAGCCCTACACCCATGAGCGGCGTGCAAAACAACGCGTCGTTGCAGAAAAGGGCCAAGGCTGCGAAGGACGCGCAAGATCAGGCGGCAAAAGAAAAAAAGCAGTCGGAAAAATCATCCACCAATGACAGCGGCGGCAGCATGAGTCAGCCCGCGTCCGGCAGCACCTCCGGCTAGCTTTCCCGCATCGCCGCACCAAAAAATAAAGGCGCCCCAAGGCGCCTTTATTTTCGATCATCGCGGCGGTTTTATTGACCTACGCTGGAATGCCAGCAACCTTGCTCTTTGCGGCGCTCGTGAGGCTCCTCACATAGCCCTCGACATCCTGCGAGCCGCTGAACAATAACTTGCCGTTCACGAGGTAGCTGGGAACACCGCTCAGACCCATCGACCGAATCTCGGCATCCAGCTTGCGGACCTCGGCGTGAGCGGGCAGCGATCGGTTCACGGCGCCCGGCTCCATCCCTGCCTCGTCGGCAATGCGCTCGAGTACAGCTTGATCAGAGATGTCCTTGCCATTCGTGAAATACGCAGCGAACAAAGCGTCGACAACCCGTCCTTGCAGAGCCGCGCCACCTTCGACGTAGGCCAGTCGCGCAAGCGCATGGGACGCCACCGTGTTGGGTGTCCGGCTTTGGAGTTGATAGTTGAACTCGGCTCCCGTGCGATGACCGGCCTCTACCGCCCGGGCGTCCATGGCAAGCGCATTGTCCCAGCCGAAACGCATCGTGCGGAATTCTTTTCTGTCCATGCCTTCGGCCGGCATGGCCGGGTTGAGTTGATAGGGAAGCCATTCGACCTCGACATCCACCCCTTGGCTGGCCAGAACTTTCAGCGCCTGATCGAGACTGCGCTTTCCATTGAAACACCAGGGACAAATCATGTCAGATACGACCTGCAGGTGCAGGGTGCTTTTGTGTTGTGTGCTCAAGTAGATACCCTCGTGGGTGTGGGGATGCCGCATATGGTGGGCTTCCGCAGGCCGGCAATGAATAGCCGCTGCCCGGCAGCCGCTCTTCCGCAGGCTGCAACAAAGCCGTCCAGCCATCGCCGTGCCAATGCGCTCCACGGCGCCGCTCATGAAGCTGGATGAGCGGATGCATCGGTGAGCTGGGGTAATCCCGGGAATGCGAAGCCTTGCTATACGGCAGGCGCTTTTCCGCGCCGCGCTGGGATCGGCGAATCGGGTAGCATCCCGGCCTCATTCCCCATGCGTGAAAACTGTGCGCGCAGACGCGGAAGAGCGAAGTCGACAAAAGCGCGAACCTTGGGCACAGCGAGACGCCCATGCGGCGATACCAGATGGACGGGAAGCGGCGCAGGTTCGGCATTGGCCAGCACGATGCGCAGCAAACCCTGCTCGATCTCCGAGGCCACGTGATAGGAAAGCAGACGCGACACGCCATTGCCTTCGACCGTCGATGCCACCGTGGCCCGCACGCTGTTCACCACCAGTCGCGGTGTGAACGAAACGGAACGGGGAACCGAAGACCCTTCCAGCGGAGGGAAGCTCCATGAATCCAGCCCCATATGCGTCATGGCGATGATCCGGTGCTTTGCCAGGTCGGCGGGCTCCAGAATACGAGGGTGCGTCGCCAGATAACGCGGCGACGCCACGACGACTTTCCGAACTTCGCCAACACGGTGAGCGACCAGGTTCGAATCAGCCAGGTGCGTAATACGCAACGCCAGATCCATGCCTTCGTCGATCAAGTTGACCGCTCGTTCCAGCATGTGCATGCGGACGCCGACCGTCGGATATTCATCCATGAAGGCGTCCACGATCGGACGCAGCAGCTCTACGCCAGAAAACATCGTTGAGGTGATTGTCAGAGTGCCATGAGGCACTGACCGTTCCCCCGCCGCGCTTCTGTCGGCCTCCTCCAGATCCATAAGCACTTTTCTGCAGGCCACGGCGTAGCGCTCGCCGGCCTCGCTCAACTTGATGGAACGAGTGGTCCGGTGCAACAGTGGCACCCCAACGTGCGCCTCGAGAAAGGCAATGGCCCTGCTTACCGCCGCCGCGGAACGGCCCGTTTTGCGGCTCGCACCGGCGAGGCTCCCTTCGTCGAGCGCTGCCACGAAGACTTTCATGGTGTCGATGCGGTCCATAACAGTTTCCTCGCTGGCTCACGTCACAATGGAGTGTCGGAGGGTTTGCTACAAGTCCGGCACCGGTTTTCGTCATCAAGGACGACGTCGCCGGCTGGAAGCATGAGCCTGGGCCGCCATCCTCGCATGAAGACCCGGTATCGCCTGGGTATGCCTTCCAGCGATACGCCGTCGCGGACTCCCCGATGACCTGCCAGTGTCACTTCGCCGTATCAATGCCGATGCCTCTTCAACTTTCATGAGGCGCCTACGGTTTGTGCACTGCAACCAGGAGCATGGACGGGTACCGGGTATTGCGTCGAAGAGGTGCCGAGAGGCTGCTGATCGCGTTAGCTCGCCCTTTCGCGGTGCGAAAACGTGACTACCTGCCCCTGGCTATTCGCTTGGCGACCCAATGCGTTTAAAGTCCACACTACTGAATTCGCACTCGACCCGGCACGGGCCAGTTGAGGAGTCACCGCTCCTCGAAGGAGGTTGAAGTGACCCAGCGTACCCATCGACGTTCAGTGCTTCTGCTTTTGTTGGTGCCGGTAGTCGGCCTGCTATGCGTGCCGTTCTACAACCACGATGCACCAACCCTCTGGGGCTTTCCTTTTTTCTATTGGTACCAGTTGCTGTGGGTGCCCATCACCGTGCTTTTGATCTGGCTCGTCCATCGGAGCACACGTGATGAAGACTGAGCTTGATTACGTCGCGATCGGCGTTTTTGTTGCGTTCTTCCTGCTCGTGACAGTCATGGGGTTTTGGGCAGCTCGATGGAGACAGGCGCCGACACAGGCCAGCCTGGACGAGTGGGGGCTGGGCGGGCGGAATTTTGGCACGTGGATTACCTGGTTCCTGGTGGGCGGCGATTTTTATACGGACTACACCATCATCGCGGTACCCGCGCTGGTCTACGCGGTGGGTGCATACGGCTTCTTCGCCCTGCCCTATACCATCATCGTCTATCCGTTCGTGTTTGCGGTCATGCC
>JBAPPP010000563.1:0-5190 GCA_049280175.1 Rhodanobacter sp. | reverse complement strand
ATAGCCGCGCGCCTGTAGCTCGGCGCGCAGGCTGGCATGATTTTCGATGATGCCGTTGTGCACGATCGCCACCCGGCCAGCCACATGCGGATGCGCGTTCGCTTCATTCGGCACGCCATGCGTGGCCCAGCGGGTGTGCGCAATGCCGGTGCCGCCTGGGAACGGATCGGCCAGGTAGAGCGCCTCCATCTCGCGCACCTTGCCCTTGGCCCGCACGCGCTGGATCACGCCATGATTGAGCACGGCCACGCCGGACGAATCGTAGCCGCGGTATTCCAGTGCCTTGAGGCCGACTATCAGCAGCGGCGCGACATCCCGCTGGGCGGTGGCAGCAACAATTCCACACATTGGCAGAGCTCCCTCATGATGGAGGCGGAGCTCCAGGCTCCGTCACAGACGGTCATCTTGCCGCGCCTGCATTACTGCAGGCTTTCATGGCCTGACGATTCGCGTTCGCTATCTACCACAACCGGAATGTGTTGCTTAGTTCACCTTGCGGCGCAAATAGTTCAACAGATCAATGCGGGTGATCAGGCCAAGGAACTGCTCGCCATCAACCACGATCGCCACATGCCCGCGCTCGAACACCGGCAACAGCGCCTCGATCGGCTCGCTCACCGAGAGCATCTGCAGGTTGCTCATCATGGCGGTGGAAACCGGGTCGCGGAAGCGTGTCTCGTCGGCATGCACATGCATCAGCACATCGGACTCGTCGACGATGCCGACCAGCTTGTGGCCATCCATCACCGGCAGCTGCGAAACGTCATACAGTTTCATGCGCGTGTACGCGGTGATCAGCAATTCGTTCGGGCCGATCACCACCGTATCGCGCTGCGCGAACGGACGCAGCAGCAGGTCACGCAGGTCACCGTGCGGTTCGCGTTCGAGGAAGCCGTTGTCGAGCATCCAGTAGTCGTTGTACATCTTCGACAGATATTTATTGCCGGTGTCGCAGACCAGTGTCACGACGCGCTTGGGACTACTCTGTTCACGGCAGTATTTCAGTGCCGCGGCCACCAGCGTGCCAGTGGACGAGCCGCCCAGCATGCCCTCCTTCGCCAGCAGCTCGCGTGCGGTCAGGAAGCTCTCCTTGTCGGAGATCGCATAGGCTTTCTTCACTCGCGAGAAGTCGCTGATGCTGGGCAGAAAATCCTCGCCGATACCTTCAACCATCCAGCTTGCGGACTTGGTCGAGAGCGTGCCCTCGTTGATGTACTGGGTGAGGATCGAACCCACGGGATCGGCCAGTACGATCTCGGTGGCCGGCGAGTGCTCGGCGAAATACTGCGACAATCCGGTCATGGTGCCGGATGAGCCACAGCCGACCACGATCGCGTCGACCTTGCCGTCCATCTGCTCGAGGATTTCCGGCCCGGTGGTGGCGATGTGCGCGGCCGGGTTGTCCGGGTTGCCAAACTGGTTGATGAAATAGGCGCCCGGCGTTTCACGCGCAATGCGCTCGGCCATGTCCTGGTAGTACTCCGGGTGCCCCTTCGCAACGTCCGAACGGGTCAGCACCACCTCGGCACCCATCGCCTTGAGGTTGAAGATCTTCTCGCGGCTCATCTTGTCGGGCACCACCAGGATCAGGCGATAGCCTTTCTGCTGCGCGACCAGCGCCAGGCCCAGGCCGGTATTGCCGGCGGTCCCTTCAACCAGGGTATCGCCCGGCTTGATCTTGCCGACCTTCTCGGCACCTTCGATCATCGACAGCCCGATGCGGTCCTTGATCGAACCACCGGGATTGGCGCTCTCGAGCTTGAGAAACAACTCGCACAGCCCCGTATCAAGACGCTGCGCGCGTACCATCGGGGTACGTCCGATCAGTTCAAGAACACTCTGGTGGACCGTCATGGTGACTCCGTGGCATGGGAAGCAGGCGATGCTCGCAGCGCATCACCTGATTAGAGCGCCATGATAACCGAGCCATCCAGTTACCGGCTCTGCAGAAGTCTTTCCGAAAGCCCCTGAGCCGGAAGTGCTGCGGCCCCGGCTCCCTTCCGATGAAAACAGGAAGGGGCCGGGGCCGCCATTCACATGAAACCGCAGCTTCAGTGGGTGCGATGCGCTCGATCTGCCCACATGCGTTCCAATCGCGCTTTGGCGACCAGTTTCTCTTTCTTCATGCTGGCCAGGGTCATATCGTCGATGGGAAGCACACCGATGTCGGCGTCGTGCACCTTGCTGTCGAGTTGCTTGTGATGTTGATAGAGCCGGCGGAATTCGGCATCGGCATTCATCAATGCCTCGACATCCTCACGCTGCTGGTTTTCAAACATGATCGAACCTCCTCGCGGTTGAACTTGCGGGCGCCACGTTAGCGGTCACCCGCCACAGTTGAACGCATGCACACGACCACGACCTGCGCCGGAACTCCGGAGCGCAAGTGGGGAAAGTAAACGTGGGGGATAGGGCATGGTTCAGGTCAATGACCCACGAAGCAGGAATGCCTCGTGGGGCTTTGACGCTACTCCGCCAATTGGAGTGGTGCAAGCCCGCGGAGGGCTCTTATTTGTGTCAGTGAAACACCGGTTAAAAACCTGTCAAAACAGCGTTTTACACTGCCATAACCGAATCGACGGCAACACCGGCGGAGCCATGGCAATCCATGGCTGGCAACCTATTACGGCGGGTGTTGGCATCGGCCGGGGCGCCGTCACCGACGCCCCGCGCAGCGATGGATTTCAGTGCCCGTTGGCCGTCCCGTTGCTGTCCTGCATCTGTGAGCGCATGGCTTTGGCGGCTTTGGCCGCCAGCGCTGCCTCCTGACGGGCGGCCTTGGCCACCTTGGCCTGGGCTGCTGCCAGCTTCTTCGCCTGGTCTGCTTCGGCCCGTGCCTGGTCGGTCGCCAACTGCCCCTCTTGCTGCAGGCGCGCAGCTTCCTCTTGGGCCATCTGGTTTTGCAGGCGCTGGCGCTCGAGTTGAAGTTGAGCCATTTGGGTATCGCGACGGCTGTTTTCGAGCAGGATCTGATCATGCTCGCGGTCGAGCTGGGTCAGTTTGACCTGGGCATCCTGCAGCTGCGCGGCAGCCTTGGCCAGATCCACGCGCCTTTCGGCCAGATACAGATCGAGCTCACGATCATGCTTGCTTGCCTGCGCCAGCCGGTTGATGGCATCGCGCGCCCGCGCCTGCTCCGCCTGCGCATAGCTGCCCAGCACGGGATCGCTGGCGAGCTGATCGAGGCTGCCGGTCAGGCGGCTGATGTCGATATCGTCTTTGCGGGCATGCGCGGATCCGACGGCGCCCAGTGCCAGCACGATCGCGGCGAAAGTGACAGTGAATCGCTTCATGGCTGGCCCCCCTGGGTGCTTGAGCTCGAGGTTGGCTGCTGGGTGTTGTCAGGCACGGTCTGGAAGCCACCACCGCCCGGCGGCGGGGCGGACAACGTGGACGAAGCCGGGGCCGGCATATCCTGCGTGGGTTGTGCCGGCGGCGCACTGGAAGACGCGCTCGGCGGAACCGCTGGCTGTTGCTGTAACTGCTGGAGCGAAGCCTCGGCCTGCTCGCCGTCTGCACGCAACTGGGCATTGTCCCGCAGCCTGCCCTGGATCTGCGCTCGCGCAGCACCCAGACGGGCCTTGGTCTGCGCCAGCTCCGCGTCAGCACGCGATTCCTCGGCCAGATCGGACGCCTCGGCATACTTGCGATCGCCCATCGCCGCCTGCGCCTGCTGGAACTTGTCCTGCGCGAAGCCCAGGTCAACCGGTGCGTAGTCCGCCGCCCCGGCATCGCGTGCCGCCTGCAGCTGGGCCTGCGCCAGATTCATGGAAGCATCGGGCGGGGGCACCGTGGCACAGCCGCCAAGCGCCAATGTCAGGGCCAAAGCCAGCCCCAAAGTGGCCGTTGCCATACGGGTGCGGCCAAAAGATCCGGCCAGCGGCGAAAAGATGTGCACCATCACATTCCTCATAGAGTGTCGCAACGTATTGTGGGCGGGCATAATCCATCATTGCAACGTGCATCGAAACTGGGGACACACGTGGACATCGGTTACTTCCTCAAGCTTATGGTAGACAAAGGCGCGTCGGACATGTTCCTGACGACCGGCGCCCCGGTAAACATCAAGGTCGAGGGCAAACTATATCCACTGGGCAACACCGGCCTGCCCGGTGGCATGGTCAAAAAGATCGCCTACTCGCTGATGGACGAAGGCCAGGTACCGCAGTTCGAGCGTAACCTCGAACTCAACATGGCACTCGCCGTGAAGGAAACCGGCCGCTTCCGCATCAACGTGTTCAAGCAGCGCGGTGAAGTGGGCATGGTGATCCGCGCGATCAAGAGCGAGATCCCCAGTATCGAACAATTGCAGCTACCGACCATCTTCCGCGACCTGATCATGGAGCCTCGCGGGCTGATCCTGGTAGTAGGCGCCACCGGCTCGGGCAAGTCGACCACGCTGGCGGCGATGATCGATCAGCGCAATCGGCACACGGCCGGCCATATCCTCACCATCGAGGATCCGATCGAATACCTGCACCGGCACAAGAAGTCGATCGTCAACCAGCGCGAGGTAGGGCTGGATACCCACAGCTATCACGAGGCGCTGAAAAACGCGATGCGTGAAGCGCCGGACGTGATCATGATCGGCGAAATCCGCGACACCGATACGATGGAAGCCGCGATCGCGTTCTCCGAAACCGGCCATCTATGCCTGGCCACGCTGCACTCCAACAATTCCGATCAGACGCTGGAGCGCATCCTCAACTTCTTCCCGGAATCGGCGCACAAGAACGTGCTGATGAACCTGGCACTGAACTTGCGCGCGGTGATCAGCCAACGCCTGGTGATCGGCAAGGACGGTCGCCGTATTCCTGCGGCCGAAGTGCTGCTGAATACCCCGCTGATCCGCGACATGATCCGCCGCGGCCAGATCCACGAGATCAAGGAAGCGATGGATCGCAGCCTGCAGGAAGGCATGCAGACCTTCGACCAGTCGCTGTACCGGCTGTACAAGGATGGCCGCGTGGAACTGGAAGAAGCACTCAGCAAGTCCGACTCGCGCGACGGCCTGGACCTTAAGATCCGGCTTGCCGAGGGCGGCTCCGACGACCAGGAACTGGTCAGCGACCCGTATGGCATAGGCTTCTAGGTTCACCACTAGCGAATCCCGTAGGAGCGCACCCTGTGCGCGATGCGCTCCTGTGGAGCGACTTCAGTCGCGATGCTCTCGGGCGACCAGGAGAGCAT
>JBAPPP010000562.1:0-5594 GCA_049280175.1 Rhodanobacter sp. | reverse complement strand
GAAGAGAGGCTGTTCCGACGATCTGCGGCGAATGTTCCGTCAACTTTCCGCGAAGTGTTACGGCCGGTTTTGCTAGCATGCAACCGATGGATTCCTCAGCTCTCGACCTTCTTCAAAGCGTTTTCGGTTACCCCAGTTTCCGCGGTCAGCAACAAGCCATCGTCGAGCAGCTATGCGATGGTGGTGATGCGCTGGTGCTGATGCCGACCGGCGGCGGCAAGTCGCTGTGCTACCAGATTCCGGCGCTGCTACGGCAGGGCACCGCCATCGTGGTGTCGCCGTTGATCGCGTTGATGCAGGATCAGGTCGATGCGCTGCGCGAGGCTGGCGTCGCCGCGGCCTATCTCAACTCCAGCCTTGGTGCCGAGGATCAGCGCGAGGTCGAGCGGCAATTGCTGGCCGGCGAGTTGAACCTGCTCTACGTGGCGCCGGAGCGGCTGCTGACGGGGCGTTTCCTCAGCTTGCTGGAACGCACCGAAGTGGCGCTGTTCGCGATCGACGAGGCGCACTGCGTGTCGCAATGGGGCCATGATTTCCGTCCCGAATATCGCGAGTTGGCGATCCTGCATCAGCGCTTCCCGCAGGTGCCACGGATCGCGCTCACCGCCACCGCAGATCCGCGCACGCGCGATGAAATCGTCGAGCGGCTCTCGTTGCAGCAGGCGCGGCAATTCGTCGCGAGTTTCGACCGGCCGAACATCGGCTATCGGGTGGGCCTGCGTGACAACGCGAAGCGCCAACTTACCGAGTTTCTGCAGGGCCATCGTGGTGAATCCGGCATCGTTTACTGCCTCAGCCGCAAGAAGGTGGACGACATAGCGGAGTGGCTCGCCGAGATCGGCGTCGAGGCATTGCCGTATCACGCCGGCCTCGATGCGGCCAAACGCGCTGCCAACCAGAAGCGCTTTCTGCGCGAAGACGGCGTGGTGATGGTTGCGACCGTCGCGTTCGGCATGGGTATCGACAAGCCCGACGTGCGCTTCGTGGCGCATCTGGACTTGCCGCGCAGCATCGAAGGCTATTACCAGGAGACCGGCCGCGGTGGGCGCGACGGGCTGCCGGCCGAGGCGTGGATGATCTACGGTCTGTCCGACGTGGTGACGATGAGCCAGATGATCGCGCAGTCCGAGTCTGCCGACGACCGCAAGCGGGTGGAGAGACAGAAGCTGGAGTCGTTGCTGGCCTATGCCGAAGCCACCGATTGCCGCCGCCAGCTATTGCTTGGCGCGTTCGGCGAGACTTACCCCGGCCCTTGCGGCCATTGCGACAACTGCGTCGCGCCGCCGAAAACCTGGGACGCCACCGTGCCCGCGCAGAAGGCGTTGTCGGCCGTCTATCGCAGTGGTCAGCGTTTTGGCTCCGGCCATGTAATCGACATCCTGCGTGGCGAGGAAACCGAGCGCATGCTCAGCCTCGATCATCATCGATTGAGCACATTCGGCATCGGCGCTGAGATGGACGAGAAGCAGTGGCGCTCGGTGTTCCGTCAGCTGCTCGCCGCCGGCCTGCTGGAGGCCGATGCAGAAGGCTATGGCACCCTGCGGCTGACGGCTGCCAGCCGTGCCGTGCTCAACGGCGAGAAGACGGTGAAGCTGCGCGAGGATGCCCGTCCCGTGCGCGGTCGCCGCCGCCGCGACAGCAAGCTGATCGTTGCGGGTGGAAGTCTCGGCATCGAAGCTTATGAGCAGTCGATGTGGGATGCGCTGCGTGCCTTGCGCACGCAACTGGCCAAGCAGCATGGCGTGCCCCCTTACGTTGTGTTTCATGACGCGACCTTGCTGGCGATGCTGCGCGCGTTGCCGGCGAATGAAGACGAACTGGCGACGATCAGCGGAGTCGGCGAAGCGAAGCTCAAGCGCTATGGCCGCGACTTTCTCGCGGTGATCAACGCGCAGGAATAAGCGGCCGCTGAGGGCGTCGGTGCTTGTGCTGGTCAGCGACTGGCCTTACAACTGACAGACATCGCGAGCGCATGCCATGTCGGATGACGGCGGTGCACCCGTGTACTTCAGAGGATGGTGCATGCACGACGCCCCACTCATTGCCACCCTTGTCAGCGGCATCGTGCTGGCGTTCGTGTTTGCGTCCATCGCGTACAAGCTGCGCTTGCCGCCCTTGGCCGGGTATCTGATGGCCGGCGTGGTGGTGGGTCCGTTCACGCCGGGCTATGTCGCCGATGGCCACCTGGCGCACCAGTTGGCCGAGGTGGGCGTGGTGCTGCTGATGTTCGGCGTCGGCCTGCATTTCTCGCTGAAAGACTTGCTGTCGGTCAAAAGCATCGCGATCCCCGGTGCCCTGGGTCAGATGGCGGTGGCCACAGTCCTCGGCATGCTGCTTGGCTGGGGCCTGGGCTGGCCGATGGCACAAAGCTTCGTGTTCGGCCTGGCGCTGTCGGTGGCAAGCACCGTGGTATTGCTGCGGGCGATGGAAGAGCGCCGGCTGATGGAGACCGAGCGCGGCCGCATCGCGGTGGGCTGGCTGATCGTCGAGGATCTGGCGATGGTGCTGGCTCTGGTGTTGTTGCCGGCGATTGGACTGGCGCTGAACAGCGGCGAGCCAGGTGGTTCCACGCTTTCGTTCGCAGCGATCGCCAGCACGGTCGGCCTCACCATCGGCAAGGTGGTGCTGTTCGTCGCGTTGATGCTGATCGTCGGCAAGCGGCTGATCCCATGGATTCTCAAGGTCGTTGCGCATACCGGCTCGCGCGAACTGTTCCGTCTCGCGGTGCTGGCGATCGCGCTCGGCGTGGCGTTTGGTGTGGCTGGATTGTTCGGCGTGTCCTTCGAGTTGGGTGCGTTTTTCGCCGGCATGATGATGGGCGAGTCGAAGCTGGCTCAGCGCGCCACCGAGGAAACATTGCCGTTGCGGGATGCGTTCGCGGTGTTGTTCTTCGTCTCGATCGGCATGTTGTTCAACTATCAGGTGGTACTGACCGAGCCACTGGTGGTGCTGGCCGCACTGTCGATCATCGTGATCGGAAAGTCGCTGGCGGCGTTCGCCATCGTGCTGGCGTTTGGACGTCCATTGCGCACCGCGCTGACGATCGCCACCAGCCTGGCGCAGATCGGCGAGTTTTCCTTCATCCTGATCGGCGTGGGCGTGGTGCAGAACCTGGTGTCGAAGAGCGCGCAGGACGTGTTGCTGGCCGCCGCGATTCTGTCGATCCTGCTCAACCCGCTGCTGTTCAAGCTGCTCGATCGCGCACGGCCATGGCTGGATGCGCGCGAGGCGTTGCAGCAAGACCAGACCCCGGCGCCCGCACCCACGGAACCGGCGGCCGAGATCCTTGTCGCCAGCACGCTGGCAGGGCATGTGGTGGTGGCCGGCTACGGACGGGTGGGACGAATGGTGGGAGAGTCGTTGCACGAGCAGGGCGATGCCGTACTTGTGCTGGAAGAAGAAAAGGAACGGGTCGAGATGTTGCGCGAGTACGGCATCGAAACGATCATCGGCAACGCGGCGCGGGAAGACGTGCTGGAGGCCGCCAATCTCGCTAATGCGCGTGCGCTGGTGGTCACGGTGCCCGATGCGTTCGAGAGTGGTGAGGTCGTGCGGCAGGCGCGACTGGCCAATCCGAATCTGCAGATCATTGCCCGCGCCGATTCCGATGCAGGCATGGCGCACCTGTTGCAGAAGGGTGCCGATCTGGTCGTGCTGGCCGAGCCCGAGCTGGCGCGTGGCATGCTCGAACACCTGCTTGCGCGCGAGCCAGGGCCGGCGTCGGAGACCAGCTGATTCTCAGCCATACTGACCTGCCGTTCGCTGCATACGTATTCAGCCGGACAGGCCAAGGGGTACCGGGCAGACTCGGTAGACAATTCAGTGATGCCATGACGCGGGGGACGCAATGAGCACAGCGGGCGCAACAGACGGATCGGGACAGCACGCCACCGCGCGGGTGGTACTCATATCGGCGGCGGCGGCGCTGGGCGGCTTCCTGTTCGGCTTCGATACGGCGGTGATCAACGGCGCGGTCGACGCGATCCGCGGCAGCTTCACGCTGGATGCGGCACAGACCGGATTTGCAGTGTCCTGCGCGTTGCTCGGCTCGGCGCTGGGTGCCTGGTATGCGGGCATGCTGGCGAACCGCTGGGGCCGGGTGCGCACCATGCAAGTGGCGGCCGTACTGCTGGTGGCCAGCGCGCTGGGCTCGGGACTGGCGACTGGCGTGTGGGACCTGATCCTGTGGCGACTGGTCGGTGGCATCGGCGTCGGGGTGGCTTCGGTAATCGCACCGACGTATATCGCCGAAGTATCGCCCGCTTATATCCGCGGTCGACTGGGCTCGATGCAACAACTGGCAATCGTGCTTGGCATCTTCACCGCGTTGCTCAGCGATGCATGGTTGGCCAGCTCGGCTGGCGGTGCATCGCATTTGCTGTGGTTCGGGCTGGCGGCATGGCGCTGGATGTTCCTGGCGGCGGTATTGCCGGCACTGATTTACGGCACCTTGGTACTGGGCGTGCCGGAGTCGCCGCGGTACCTGGTCGCCAAGGGTCGTCTGGCGGAGGCGAGAGACGTGCTACGCGGGGTGCTAGGCATGCGCAGCGATACTGCACTGGACAGCAAGCTGCACGACATCGAGGAGAGCCTGCGTTCGGAACACCCGCCGCGCCTCAGCGACTTGCGCGGCAAGGCCGCGGGGCTGCTGCCGGTAGTGTGGATTGGCATCCTGCTTTCAGTGTTCCAGCAGTTCGTGGGCATCAACGTGATCTTCTACTACTCGTCCACCCTGTGGCATTCGGTCGGCTTCAGCGAGGCCGACTCGTTCACGATCACCGTGGCAACCTCCGTGGTGAACGTGCTGGTCACCCTGGTGGCGATCGCGCTGGTCGACCGGATTGGCCGCAAGCCTTTGCTGGTCATCGGTTCGGCCGGCATGGCGGTGACCCTGGCGACGATGGCCTGGTGCTTCTCGCAGGCTACCGGCAGCGGGGCCTCGATCAGTCTACCCGGCGCGACCGGCATCGTGGCGCTGGTCGCGGCGAATGCCTACGTGGTGTTTTTCGGAGTCAGTTGGGGTCCGGTGGTGTGGGTTCTGCTGGGTGAGATGTTTCCGAACCGCATCCGCGCCACCGCACTGGCGGTGGCGGCGGCCGCACAGTGGCTGGCGAACTTCGCGATTACCAGCAGCTTCCCGGCGCTGGCCGAGATCGGCCTGACGTTTGCCTATGGGCTCTATGCGGGTTTTGCGCTGCTGTCGTTGCTGTTCGTACTGTATGCCGTGCGCGAGACCAAGGGTATTGAGTTGGAAGACATGCGCGCCTAAGAGCCTAAAGTCTTGTCAGATTGGCGCTGAATCCAAGCGAGCTTGGCTTTCGGCTCCTCTGTGGGCACGCGGGAATGCTCAATCTTCGTCGCCCCTGCGAAGGCAGGGGCCCAGCGCTCCGTGTGTAATCGGTTGGGGTACCGCAATCTGCTATTTCGCTTGTAGAGCGTTTCGTCCTCCTGCGGAGGGCGAGTCACTTTTCTCTTGTGTAGTGTATAGACCGAGGAGATAGGTAACAGACGTGCCAGGACATAGGTAACAGTTTAATCGGCTTCCCGCATGTCGATGCTGGCCAATCGATGATGCGCGAAGTACAGCGTGTAGA
>JBAPPP010000561.1:0-2386 GCA_049280175.1 Rhodanobacter sp. | reverse complement strand
CGCGTTTTCATAGGCCGCTATCGAATCGACGCGGCTGGTAACCCTTGCCGTTCCAGACCGCACCCACGGACTTGTCCGAAGCCGCATGCCTGCCCTTGGGGCGCAACAGGAGATCGTAATAACCATGGGTGATGTGCCGACTGAATGACACGACGTAGTGCTGCTCAGTCGTATTCGCCGCATCGCAGTCGTTCTGCCGATCCTCAGTAGGCTGCTTGTCTGTTCCTGCCTTCTCCTGCGCGCAATCTTCGGCGCCACTTCTGTCGTACATGTAGCGATCGGTGAGCGCGGTGAAGATAGGTGTTAGCGCACCACCGGCATATCGATACAGGCTGAGCACTTCCTGCGTATCGCTGTGGGCGGTTGAGCTGTAAGCGTTATCGAAGCGCACACCGAAAGCGGTCTCCTGATCGTTGATTCGATACGCTATCAAATCCAGCGCAATCGACGGATTCCACAAGATCGGCTCGGGTTCGACACGTTCGCTTCGATCACCCGCAAGCAGATGGAAGCCCTGGCCGTCGCGGCTAAGTACACCGGTCCATAACTGGGGCTCGTTGTCGTCACCGGGAGGCTGCACCAATGCGGCCACCACCCACACGGCCCCGGCATTCGTTGGTCCATGCGTCCATGGGGCCAAGGCAATGCCCTTGACACTGTCCGGCGCCACGTGGTTCTTGCCCATCAGCGCGTGCAATGCCGCCTGCTGCTGACCAGCGTCACTCAGCTCGTCCGCAGCGCATGCACCCAACGCACCGAAAATCAGTGCGCAACCAAGCGCCATGGAGCACAAGAACCTGACCCGACGACCTTGCTTGCGGCCACACAGCACCGCGTCGTAGCGAGAATGTTTCATGTCGTCCGACTCCTTCAGAGCGATCCGATTAAGATGATCAAAAGTCTATGGCCGTGACTATTCCGGCGATATGAGATCTATCTGAAAACGGTCGTTCTGGCCCGCATCGGCGGCTTACGCCCGGGACGGGCAGCGCAATGGGCGCGAGTGTCCCGGCGCCGTATTGCCAGGCTCATCTGTGTGGATGGCGAATCACTCAAGCCTGGCAGGGCCTGATCTGAGTGGCACCCCAACATGTCTTGAGCGAATGCCAGCCATCAACGAGTCGTGCAAAAACCTACTTATCCCCATGGGTCTAGTCGCCGTTGGCCGCCGCCCCCAGTGCTTTGCGCAAGGTGCGCAACAGCACCGGGGTGGTGACCGGTTTGTCCACCACGTAGAGGTGCTCCAGCGGCGGCAGGCCGTGCAGATCCGGCGGTGCATCGGAACGGGCCAACAGGATCACCGCTCCGGTGTAACCACGATCGAGTAGTGCGGCCACCGTGCGCACACCGGTCAACAGGTTCATGTCCGCATCCAGCACCACCAGTTCCGGCAAACCGCAGGCTTCGATCCACTGCAGCGCGGCGGTACCGCTCTGGCTGGCGTGCGCCTGATAACCGTAGGCCCCGAGCGTGTCGGCTAGCAAAGACAGCTGGGCCGCCTCCTCCACCACCACCAGGACAACCTCGGCCATGCCCTCGAGACGGTCCAGGTCGTCCGCCTGCTCCATGTCGGCAATCAGTTCCTCCAGCGGAAAATAGAGATCGAAGCGGGTGCCGCGACCCGGCGCGCTGTCCACGCGCATCACGCCACCATGGCTGCTGACGATGCGCTTGCACGACACCAGACCCAGCCCGGTGCCGGCCTCCTTGGTGGTGAAGAACGGCTCGAACAGGCGTTCAAGCACCGCCTGATCCATGCCCGGACCGGTGTCGACCACACTCATGCGCAGATAGCGACACTGCCGTGCTTGCTCCTCTGCCATGAAGAAGTCCTGTGGCAGCTCGGTCTGCGTGGCCTCGATGCGCAACTGGCCACCATCGGGCATCGCCTGGATCGCATTCAGACACAGATTGAGCATGCACTGCTGCAATTCGGTGTGATTGCCCTCGAACCACAGCTCCGGATCATCAATGGCCAATTCCATCGCGACCGTGCGTGGAATGCTGCCCTGCATGAGCAGTCCGAGCGCGTTGAGCAGCGCACCAAGGCGCACCTGCTCCGCACGCTTCGCGCCGCGCGCGAACGACAGCATCGACTGCACCATGTCCAGCCCACGCTTGCCGCAATCGCGCACCAGCTTGCCCAGCCGCGCCAGCCGTGGGTCGTCCTGATAATCCTGCAGACTGTCCCCTGCCAGCAGCAGCGGTTGCAGCAGGTTGCGCAGGTCGTGGCTGAGCCCACCCGCGAGCATCGCGAGACTCTCGAAGCGTTGTGCGCGGATCAGCTCGCCCTCGGCACGGCGCCGGGCGCGGCGCGCCTCCGCCTCAGCCAGCGCACGACGTACCGCGCTGGCCAGCCGGGCCGGATTCTGTTTGAGGATGTAAT
>JBAPPP010000560.1:0-3998 GCA_049280175.1 Rhodanobacter sp. | reverse complement strand
CTGGCTACGCTGCAAAACTCGACGCCGATCGAGATCATGTACGTCTACGTCGGCCTGCTCGGGTTTGGATTGGGTATGGTGATGCAGGTGCTCATCCTGGCCGTGCAGAACAGTGTGCACTTCAAGTACATGGGCGTGGCGACATCTGGGGTGACGTTGTTCCGCTCGATCGGTGGCTCGATCGGGGTGGCCACCTTTGGCGCGATATTTACCAATGAATTGCATACAAGGCTGGCGGAGATCATCCCGGCAGGCACCGAATTGCCCCATTCGCTGGGACCGAAAACCGTCCAGCAGCTGCCTGCCGAACTTCGCGGCGACTACCTGCAGGCTTTTGGCGGAGCGTTGCACATGGTCTACCTGATTGCCGCATGCGTCATCGTCGCGGCGTTCGCGATGGCGTGGCTGCTTGAAGATTTGCCGCTGAAAAAGAAATAGCCATCGGCGCATGGCTCGTGGCGCCGAAGCGCGGATCGCCTTGCTCTGGACGTCCTGACGTAACCGTAACAAGCGTGGGTGTTGAATGCGCGGACCAGACGGAGGGATGTTCATGAAGAATCGCATCGGCGGCATGGCAACGATCTACGCAGTGATCACCCTGAGCCTTGCCTGTGGCGCAAGTGGCGCGCAGGACATGGGCGCGCTCGGCGGCAAACTCGGCGGCATGGTCCCGGGCAGCTCCATGACCTCGGGCAGCATGGGCAACGTCGCGGGTCTCTTGCAGTACTGCGTCAAAAACAACTACCTCGGCGGTGCATCGGGCGCGTCGGGTATCCAGAATCAGCTGCTTGGAAAAATGGGCGGCGCTTCCAGCCCGGCAGCCACCAGCGGCCCGGACTACACGAGCGGAGCCAAGGGCATCCTGCAGACCGGCAACGGCAAGAGCATGGATTTGTCCAGCGTCGGCGGCGGCTCGAGCGACATGAAGTCGAAGATCACCACGAAGGTCTGCGACACCGTGTTGAAACAGGGCAAGTCGTACCTGGGCATGTGATCGGGCGTTCCGCGCGCTGTCTACGGACTAGCGCGCAACCACCCGGGTGGTTCGGCCCGGGCGGTAGATGGTTTTGAGCCGCTGATAGACGGTCAAAACGGCAGCGCCGTAGTTTCTGGCGAGGTCTTCTGTGTGGCTGTGGTAATAGCCGACGCCCAGCACGGGATCACGCGTTTCGTGCATGCCGTCGCGCAGGATCTTCGCCGCGACGGAGATGTTGGTTCTCGGATCAAGCAAGGTCAGCGGATCTCGAACGGCATCCCGGTGCATCGGGTAATACACCTGCATGATGCCGACGTCCTGGACTACGGATCCAAGCTGGCTCGCAACAGCCATTTCGAGCTGCACATGATGGCGCTCGCCGAGAATCAGGTGATCGTTGACTCTGAACAACCAGGGCGTCGGCGCAACTTCCCCACCGGGAAGCAGCGATCGTGATTCAACCAGCGCGACACTATAGAGAAGCAGCGGATCGACACCCGACTCCTTG
Source organism: Rhodanobacter sp. (assembly GCA_049280175.1). Lineage (GTDB taxonomy): Bacteria > Pseudomonadota > Gammaproteobacteria > Xanthomonadales > Rhodanobacteraceae > Rhodanobacter. The sequence goes on along the minus strand of JBAPPP010000560.1, from coordinate 2,514 downwards.
CCCACCTGTGCCCACAGACTCTGTTGCGATGCGATGTCGAGATCCGGCTCGGCGATCGGCATCATCAGATCCATCGTGCTGACATCGGACAGCAGCGCGTTGGGGGTAGTCGTTTCGATGGATACATCGGGAGATGAATTCGGCGGTGCCGCAGCCCTTGCGATTTCCTCGGCGTGCGGCTCTGGCGCAGATACGACCACAGGCTTCGGCACGCTCTCGGCGGGCTGTTGCCACACCACCGGTGCAGCCGGGGTGGAAGGATTTGCCAGCTCAGGCTGGGAATGCGCTACACCCATTCCCAGCAGGACCGCCGTGGCGCCAGATACGGCGCAGACCGAGACCGCAGTGACGGCCCATCGGCGATTCGGCTGCTCCCATGTAAGCCACCGCGCTGCCCCAACCGTGAGACGAGAGGCCACACGCGCGAAGTTCACCTGGCTCAAAGTGGCGAGAGTAGTCGCACGCAAGCCATCAACACGGGATGCCACTGACAGGCGCAACGCACTCGAGTGCCTGGCGCGTAAGGCAGCAGACGGCACGGGCGCCGACAGCGAGCATTTACCAGCCCACTGCGTGGGAGCGGCCGCTACCGCCGACCAGTCCATCGCGTCGGTGTGCGCGGCTGATCGGGCCGATTTCCAGCTGGCAGGCGCCATCAGGTACACGCGCCTGGACTCCCGCCGTGACTTGCGCGAGGCGGTGATCGAACGGATGTGAAGTGCCGTCAACGGCTCGCTCGAAGCAACGCGAGGGGGCGTATCCCGTGGCTGGCGATTGTTCATACGTGGACTGTTGCCGGTTGCACAGACGCCAAGTGTAGATCCCGGTGCGCGGTTTTGCCTGGAAGCGCCATGGCTGGACGCATTCAGGGCTGGAAATGGACGCCGCGCGCGATTTCAGCCAGGCCCTTGACTCTGGACCTTGATCAAGGCTCTAGACTTGGCCCCATGACCACATCAAACCCCACACTTACCATCGGTGCTGTCGCCAAGCGCGTCGGCGTGGCGATCGACACCATCCGCTATTACGAGCGTGAAGGCTTGTTGCCGGAGCCGGTTCGACGTGCCTCGGGCTATCGCAGTTACGACGAGAGCGCCATCGCGCAGTTGCATTTCATCCGTCGCGCCAAGTTGCTCGGCTTCACGCTGGAGGAGATTCGCGATTTGCTGGCGCTGTCGGCCGATCGCCAGCGCGGGGTGGAGGCGGTGAAGCAGCGCGCGCAGCAAAGGCTGGCGGCGATCGACATGCGCATCGCCGAATTGCAGCGCGTGCGCAACGGGCTGGAGCAGCTGGTCGATGCGTGTCCGGGCCATGGCGCGCCAGAGGAGTGCCCGATCCTGCGTGCGCTGGTCGACGAGGAGCCGCTGCCATGAGCGAGCAAGCACCTGTGCCGCGTCCGGCCATGAAAAAAGGCTCCGCAAGCTGCTGCTCTGAAACCCCGCCCGTTGGCATACCGGCCATCCATGACCATGCGCAAACGCCACCACACGATGGGCATGGCGTACCTGCCGTGAGGGATCCGGTCTGTGGAATGACAGTGAATCCACTCACGGCTAAACATCGCACTGAACATGCGGGAATGACCTACTACTTCTGCGCCGGCAGATGTCGGGAGAAATTCATGGCCGAACCGGCGCGCTACCTCAGCGCGCGAGTGGCCGAACCCGTTGTGCCTGGCGCGATCTACACCTGTCCGATGCATCCGGAAGTGCAACAGGTCGGTCCCGGCCATTGTCCCAAGTGCGGCATGGCGCTGGAACCGATGCTGCCGAGCGCAGACGACGATGACGGTGACGAGTTGTCGGCGATGACTCGACGCTTCTGGCTGCTGGCAGCGCTGACCCTGCCGGTGTTTGCGTTGGCGATGGGGCCGCACTTGTTCGGCCGGGTCGGAGCCGCGTCATTCAGCCTTGCGGCTGGCTGGATCGAAGCCGTGCTGGCGACCGTGGTGGTGCTGTGGGGCGGAGCGCCGTTCTTCGCACGCGGCTGGCGCTCACTTCGTCCGTGGTATCCCAACATGTACACGCTGATCGCGTTGGGTACCGGCGTGGCGTGGGCGTATAGCGCCGTGGCGTTTCTGCTGCCAGGGATTTTCCCACCTGGCTTTCGCGACATGCACGGTCAGGTCGGCGTGTATTTTGAATCGGCGGCAGTCATCGTCACCCTGGTCACCCTGGGCGATTTCCTGGAGTTGCGCGCACGCCGGCGCACCGGTGAGGCGCTGAAGTCATTGCTGGGATTGGTACCAAAGACCGCGCGACGGATCGCCCCCGATGGGACCGAGACCGACGTGCCGCTGGATGAGGTGGTTGTCGGCGATGTGTTGCGCGTGCGCCCTGGCGAGAAGGTGCCGGTGGATGGCGCGGTACTGGAAGGTGAAAGCTACATCGATGAATCGATGCTCAGCGGCGAGCCGATACCGGTGCTGAAAACGAAAGGCGATCTGGTCACCGGCGGCACGCAAAACCAGGCCGGCGGCTTGACCATGCGCGCGCAACGGGTAGGCGCGCAAAC
>JBAPPP010000559.1:0-2786 GCA_049280175.1 Rhodanobacter sp. | reverse complement strand
TTCGTCACGGGCGTGTTCGACGCGGATCAGCTCGGGCAATGCACCCCTGCGGCCTGCGCTTTCTGGCGCGATCAGCGGTACACCATCCTCATCGCCCGCCCGCGCATCGAGCAGCTCGTTCGCGAAGCTGCGTGCGACGGCGAGGATTTCCAGGGTGTTGCGGTAGTTGAGCTTCAGGATCGTGGTGCGGCCCTGCGCCTGCACGCCCAGGCTCTTCCAGGTGAACTTGCGGCGACTGGCACTGCCGTTGATGTTTTGCGCATCGTCATACAGCACCAGCAGCGAGTTGGTGCTGGGGTCGATCATTTGCACGATCAGCTTGTACCAGTCCGGCTCGAAGTCGTGGCCTTCGTCAATCAGTACGGCGCCATACTGGAAGCGCGGAATCTGGCCGCGTTCGACCCCGTCCATGACCTTTGCGACCATCGCTGGGAAATAGTTTTCGTCTTCCTCTGGCAGCGGCACGTGGTAGGCCTGGAGCATCTGCTGGCACCATGAGTGGAAGTTGCGCACATCGACCTTGTCGGCCAGGCCGCGCTCACCGATCAGCTGACCCAGCCGTGCGGCCAGCGTGTTGTTGTAGCAGAGCACCAGCACCGGTTTGGAAAGTTCGCGCGCCAGCTGCATCGCGCGAAAGCCCAGGATCATGGTCTTGCCGGAGCCGGCGACGCCGTGGATGACCCGATGTTCGTCGCCGAGCGAGCGGGCGAGCTGTTCCTGTTGCGCATCCATCACCTTGATCAGGTCGGGGATTTCCACTGACTTGGTGACACCGGTCGAGATGTTGTCGAACAGGCCGAACTGGCCTTCGCCGGGCGCCAGGCGAATTTCCGGAAACAGGTGCCAGCGCACACGGTCGATTTGCGGCAGCGTCAGCGCCGTGGGAAATACCTGGGGGAACATTGCCCATAGCCGTTCCTGGAACGCTTCGGGCTCGATGCCGTCGTGGATTTCATCGCGGCAGATCGCCAGATGCGCCGGGATCACCGTGCCAAGCTCGCCGTCGACGAACTGCTGGCGGCTGATGTTGGTCAGTACCACGCCGTACGCCCACGGCATCACCAGTTTGCCGGCGTAACGGCTGGCGGCTGGGTAGCGCAGCGCCGGGTCGCGCTCCAGCACCACGCCGATTTCCAGGGCGTACGCACGTGCCTGCAGCAGCGGATTGGCCTCCTTCGCCAGGCCGCGATCAGTGACCAGGGTGAACTGGGTACTGTCGGCGTGGCGGATGGCATCCGGCTTCCAGTCCTTCACCTCCAGCACCAGCATGCCGCGACGCGGATGGAACACGACAAAGTCCGGACGGCGCTGTGTCAGTCCCACCGGCACGTCGTACCAAAGCAGATAGTCGTCTTCGAGCTTGGTTTCGAGTTGTTCGGAAAAGCGCTTTTCGCCCCCGGTCATGCGGGGCAGACAGCCGTTACGGGTCGGAATGAGCGTGGCCATCCTGCTTCCAGAGAGAATCCCATCACTGAAAGTAGCGAAACGCGGCGACCTGTCAACGCTCAAGTTTCCCGAAGTCGGCCGATATCATGATAATCGTGACCGTGACAATCGCGCGAGCGTGCCCAACCGCAGGAGTGGTACAACAGGCAACAAAGGATTAACCCGTCCCACCTGGCCAGAGCGCGCATGCTGCCACTTCATATCGACACGCTGTCGCTGATCACTGCCGTGCAGGCTGCGGTGTTGGCGTTGATGCTGTGGGTCGGCATCCATGGCGATGTGGGCCGGGCACGCACCAGCCTGCGCATCCGTGCCCTTGCCCTGGGGTTGGAAGCGGCGGGTTGGGGCATCCTGGTGTTGCGCGCCTACGTTTCTCCCTTGGCACTGTTACTGGGTGGCAATGGGCTCAGCCTGATCTCGCAGGGCATGTGTGTCGTCGCGCTGCGGATGCTGCTCGGCGAGCCGTTGCGGTGGCGACTGGTGCTGGCGATCGGCGTCGTCGGCTGGCTGGGCGTCGCATGGTTCGGCCTGGTCGACGTGGACTATCGCCACCGGGTCTTATGGGGCTCCTTCGCCGTCGCGCTCTACATCGTGCTGAACATCGAGGCACTGCGCAGCCGCTTGCAGCCACGGGGTTCGCGGGCACGCAATCTGCTGCTGCTGATCAGCGTGCTGGCGCTCGTGCTGGTGGTGTGGCGCAACGGCGAGCTCTGGTTGGGCGTCAACCCACCCGATCAGATCAGCGCGCCGTCTGCCACCAATTTCATCTACATTCTGTTCTCCGGACAGCAGCCCCTGTTTGCCAGCATCGGGTTTCTGCTGCTCTACAACGAGATCCTGCAGCAGGAGTTGCACACGCTGGCGCGGATTGACCCGCTGACCGGGGTGAACAACCGGCTGGCGATCGACGAATCGACCGCGCAACTGCTGGAGCGGGCCATCAGGCAGCGACAATCACTGGGCGTGCTGATGCTTGACGCCGACCACTTCAAGAGTGTCAACGACCGTTTTGGCCACAGCAGCGGCGACAAGGTGTTGCGGGCGCTGGTATCGCGCATTCGTGCCACCTTGCGCGAGAGCGACGTGATTGGCCGCGTCGGCGGTGAAGAGTTCGTGGTGCTGTCACCGGGGATCGATCTGCCCGCTGCACTGCTGCTGGGTGAGCGCATCCGGCTGATGGTCGAGAGCACCCCGATGCTTATCGACGACCATGTGCTGCAACTTACCGTGTCGGTCGGGGTGGCCGTGGCCGCGCCGACCGAGCGTGACGGGGCGGCGGTGCTGAAACGCGCCGACAAAGCGCTGTATGCCGCCAAACGCGCGGGCCGCAACCGGGTAAT
>JBAPPP010000558.1:0-4212 GCA_049280175.1 Rhodanobacter sp. | reverse complement strand
ATGCTGACCTGCGCGCCGAGCGAGTTGCCGATGCGCACATCCAGCGGCTGATCGCTGTGGTACGTCTTGCTGCTGCCGGCCGGCAGCAGACCGTATTGCAAGCGCGTGCCGTCATGGTCAATCACTTCGACCCAGCTCGCTGCGCTCAGATTCAGACTCAGGCTGTGACTGCCGGTACCGACATTGGCAGCAGGCACATCGGCGGGCTTGGGTGCCGCAGGCGAAGTTGCACTGTCAAGACTCGGGAACGGCGCCATCGAGGCCATCAACGGCTGCTCCTGTGCCGGCGGCGGCGTCACTGATGGTGGCGTCGCCTGCGCGATGGCGTGGCTTGCCGAGCCAGCACTGCTGCTGGCCAAGGCCGGCGCATCCTGCTGTGCCACGGGGGTGGCATCCAGCGGGGCCAAGTGACTCAGGTCCCGATCCAGCGTGCCGCGTACACCCAACCAGATCATCGGTACCACGATCACCGCGGTCAGGATGACGTAAGTGGCAGCCGTAGCGTAGCGATCCAGCAGGAAGCGCGAATGCGAGATGCCACCGGTCGCCACCAGGGTGGGCTCGATTTGCTTGATGCGATCGACTTCAACCTGGATCGATGCCTCGTTGATGCCAAGGTATTGAGCGTATTTCGCGATATAGCTGCCGAGGTAAATCTTCGAATCGATGCCGTCGTATTCATCGCGTTCAAGTTGACGTAGCACGCGAACTGGCAGTTTCAACGTATGCGCGCAGGTTTCCAGATCCAGCCCGCGAGTTTCACGCGCAGCATGCAGACGTTTGCCGAAGCTTGGCATGTGTGGTTTCGTCGACGGACCGTCCATGTTGAGCAGATTGATCCCGAACAGCTCCGGTTCGCTTGAACCGTGGTCGGCCTGATGGGGCTGCATGGAGTTCATGGGCTGGCAATCGGTTCTAGGGCGCGCGCCTGCTCCGAATCCGGGAACTGGGTCTGCAGCCGCTTGCTATAGGTAAGGGCACCTTCCTGGTTGCCCAGACGAGATTCAATATCGTGGCCGAGCTTGAGCGCCGCGGGTGTTGGCACACCCAGCGCATCAAAGCGCTGGATGAAAGCCCGGGCGCGAAACGTATCGTTATTCAGAAAAAGCACATTGGCAAGCTGGAAGAGTGCATCCGCGTTGTTCGGGTTACGCGCGATCGCGTCACGAAAACTCGCTTCGGCCCCGGCTACGTCATGCGCGCTCAACTTGCACACCCCGGCATTCGTCAAGGCGACGTCGGGCGTCTGGTAGAACGGGTCAGCCACGGCTTTCTGGAAATACACCTGCGCCTCGGCGATCTTGCCGGTATGGCACAGGAACACGCCCAGGTTGTTGTTCGGATCGCCCTTGGTCGGCTCCAGCTCAACCGCCTTGCGGTAGTTCAACTCGGCCATGGGCAGGTTGTTGATTCGCTGGTACAGCACCGCGATGACCGTATGCGCCGGCACATAGTTCGGGTCGTACTTCAGCGCCATGTTCAGCTTTTCCAGCGCCCCCTGAAGGTCACCGTTGGCCATGTAGGTCTGGCCCAGCTCGGTATGCACCTGAGCCGCACTCTCGGCCTGGCTGGTCTTGCTGCCCTGCGGCAGCTTGCCAAGGCTGTTGCTGTCGGTGTTCGTGGTGACACAACCGGCCAGCGGTAACAGCAAACCGAAAATCAGTGCCCGCTCAAAGCGCATGCATGGTCCCCTCATCGTGCCGTTTGCGAATATCGGCGCTGCGCCGAGTGCGATCCGTGACCTGCCCCGCTAACTGGCCACAGGCCGCGTCTATATCATCACCACGCGTACGCCGCAACATGGTCAGCACACCGGCATTCAATAATTGCGTCTGGAAGTCACGAATATCGTTCGCATCGGAACGCTCGAAGCGCGTGCCGGGGAATGGATTGAACGGAATCAGGTTGACCTTGCAGGTCGGCAGCTTGCGCATCAGCTTAATCAACTGGCGGGCATGCTCGGGTTGGTCGTTGACGCCCTTCATCAGCGTGTACTCGAACGTGATCGAAGTGCGCGGCTTGCGCGCGACCCAGCGCTGGCATGCGGCCAGCAGATCGGCGATCGGATAGCGTTTGTTGAGCGGCACCAGCTCGGTGCGCAGCTCGTCGTTGGCCGCATGCAGCGATACCGCCAGCGACACGTCGATGGCATCGGACAGCTGGTCGATCAGCGGCACCATGCCGGCGGTCGACAAGGTGACACGCTTGGCGGCGAGGCCGAAACCCAGATCGTCGCGCATCAGGCTCATCGCCTTGACCACGTTGTCGAAATTGGCCAGCGGCTCGCCCATGCCCATCATCACCACGTTGGTGATGCGGCGATTCTGGTGGGTGACATTGCCCAGGTATTTCGCAGCCACCCAAACCTGGCCGATGATTTCGGCGGTGGACAGGTTGCGGTTGAAGCCCTGCGCACCGGTCGAGCAGAACTGGCAGTTCAGCGCACAACCGATCTGCGAGGACACGCACAAGGTGCCGCGGGTCGGCTCGGGGATGTACACCGTCTCGATCGCGTTGCCGGAGTCCATGCCCAGCAGCCACTTGTGCGTACCGTCAGTGGCGGCCTTGTCCAGCAGCGTCTTCGGCGCGCCGATGTAGCAGACCTCGGTGAGCTTGGCGCGCAGCGCCTTGCCCACGTCGGTCATGTTCTCAAAGTTGTCTTCCAGGTCGTGGTAGATCCACTTCATCACCTGCTCGGCGCGATAAGGCTTCTCGCCGATCTGCGTGAAGAAATCACGCAGTCCCTGGCGATCGAAGTCGAGCAGATTGACCTTGGGGGGATTCACAACAACCTGGTTCACAGCCTATTACCTCAACGCGAAAGTACGTCCGTCGCGGCGAAGAAGTAAGCAATCTCCACCTTGGCGGTATCGACCGCATCGGAGCCATGCACGGCATTGGCATCGATGGAGTCGGCGAAGTCGGCGCGGATCGTGCCCGGCGCGGCTTCCTTTGGATTGGTGGCGCCCATCAGGTCGCGATGCTTGAGAATCGCGTTCTCGCCTTCCAGCGCCTGGATCATCACCGGGCCGGAAATCATGAACTCGACCAGCGCGTTGAAGAACGGACGCTCACGGTGCACGGCGTAGAAGCCTTCGGCCTCTTTGCGCGACAGCTGTTTCATCCGAGCGGCGATGACCTTGAGGCCAGCCTTCTCGAAACGTGCGTAGATTTCACCGATGACGTTTTTGGCAACGGCGTCGGGCTTGATGATGGAAAGGGTGCGCTCCAGCGCCATACGGGTCTGCTCCGGAAAAAAGACGAATTCAGGTTAAAAGTCGTGGCCGAATGGGCCGACAGAAGGGCTAAACCTGACAAGGATTGAGGATTTAGCTCGCGAAAGTGTGACAGATTCTAACTCATCCGGAAATACGCCGCCATTGACAACCACCCCATGGTTTGACGTTGGCGAAGCTGTCCGCGTATGCTCAAACGATCGTTTGAACCGGCCTGACGGCCGATGGATGATCCTGCTCGTGAACAGCTCCGGCTCGACCAAGGAACGCATACTCGGCGCCGCCGAGGTTTTGTTTGCCCAGCGGGGTTTCGACGGTGCGTCGTTGCGCCAGCTGACGGCCGCTGCCGGCGTCAATCTGGCGGCAGTCAACTACCACTTCGGTTCCAAGGACAAGCTGGTCGAGCAGGTATTCCGCCGCCGCCTGGACGCACTGAACGCCGACCGACTGACGGCCCTGGCCAAAGTGGCTGGCATGGACGGCACCACGCTGGAAGACGTGCTGGCCGCCTACATCCGCCCCGCGCTGGAGCTGTCGCACGACGGCAATGGCTCGCTGTTCATGCGTGTGCTGGCCCGCGCGTTTGCCGAGCACGACGACAGCCTGCGTCAATTCCTGTCCGAGAACTACGGTCACGTGATGCGCCAGTTCACCGCTGAATTCGCCCGTCTGTTGCCACAACTGAGCAAGCCGGAGCTGTACTGGCGCATCGATCTGGTGACCGGTGCGCTGACCCACGCGATGTCCGGCTTCGGCATGATTCAGCGCAAAAGCGACGTCAGCGAGCACGCCCATCGCGAGCAGACCGCGCAGCACCTGATCCGTTTTGCCGTGGCCGGCTTGAGCCATCCTTGATTCCGTGTCATCGGTCGGCAACGGCCCTTAGTCCCAATCTCAACGTGTTGTCCCATTCTCGCAAGTTTTGTGTTTGTTCTATCGGAGAAGCCAATGACCGCAGTATCCCCACCCTCATCAG
>JBAPPP010000557.1:0-10615 GCA_049280175.1 Rhodanobacter sp. | reverse complement strand
GGCCCATGGCTCCACGGGCATAGAACATGTCCTTCGGCGCTTGCGGGATGCCCCACGGCGCATCCCACACCGGCACGCTGCCCTCGTTCACCCGATTGGTCCAGAAGCCTGCGCCATAGCCGGTCTTGAGGGTTTGCGAGTGGCTGTAGGCCACCCAGCCTTCGGGCAGGATACGACGTCCGTCGACCACGCCATCGTCCAGATAAAGCTGCCCGAATCGCGCAAAGTCGCGTACCGACGCGTAGACATGACTTGAGCCAATCAGCGTGCCGGCAAGATCGGTTTCGAAAATGGCGTTGCGCATGCCCAGCGGCGCAAACAGTTGATCACGCACGAAGCGCTCCGCGTCCACCGCGCGGTCAGCACCGGCTGCGCCGGCCGCGATGCGCGCAAGGAGCACATAGCCCACATTGCTATAAGCCCAGGCGCTGCCCGGCGGATGCACCAGCGGCACCGTCGCTGCATAGCTAGCCATGTCGTCCTCCAGGAAAAACATGCGCGACATGGGGTTGACGGGGCCATCGGTTTCATCGAATGGCAGACCACTATCCATGCGCAGCAGCTGGTCGATGGTAATGGCGTGATGCGGATCATCTGGGGAGGCCCACGCAGCCACTGGAGCGGCTTGGTCCACGCGCAACTTGCCTTGTCCCACGAGAACACCGATCAACGCGTTGGTGATCGATTTCGATAGCGAGTGACCCCAGATGGGGGTGTCTGGCCCGTAACCCGGCGCGTAGCGTTCCGCAATGATCTTGCCATCGTGCAGCACGACGATGCCCTTGGTCAGTCGCGGCTGTGCCGGGTCGGGTTCGGCAAACGCGCGGTCGAGCGCCTGACGCAATGCCGGATCGGCGGGAACCACCACGGGTTCGGCGAAGGCACGGGTAATGGTTTGGGCCTTGAAATCCGCCGACTCGGGCAGCGCGGCGCCCCCATGCACCAGCACGCATCCCAGACCTTCACGGTAGACCGCACGCGCGCCGTAAGCGCCCAGAACCGTGCTGCGCACCTCCTGCTTCTCTCGATCCACGTGATAGCGAAGCGCCCATCCGATGCTGCGCATATTCGGCAACTGCTCTTGCGCAAACATGCGGTCGGGATCAACGTGGGACAGGAAAGCCGCATCACAGAGCGAATGACTGACCGAGTTGGTGGCGATGGTGAGCGCCTTGCCAGCAACGGCGTTGACGAAGATCGCCGTGGCAATGACGATAACCAGCAGTGTGACGGCCGTGATCCTTAACGTGCGAGAAAGCATGAAGATCCTTCCTTGTCAGGTCGTTGGGCCTTGCCCAGGACTGCTGCGGTGTTCCGGGCGGCCTGCGGAGACTATCGCAATAGTGCTGTCGTCCGCTTCCACTGCGCCAGACAGATCACCGCGACGAGAGCCCTTCGGCATATCTCAACATGGATGTCGATCTCCCCCCGTCTCGTTCGTCATTAGGAAGAGCCACACCACCTCGACGGAGCCGCACGATGACCTTGAAGCTATACGCACACCCTTTTTCTTCCTACTGCCAGAAGGCCCTTGTCGCGCTGTACGAAAACGACACGCCGTTCGAATGGCAGCTGCTATCGCACGAGCACCCGCAGGTGTGGGAGGAATTCGCGGCGCTATGGCCGCTGAAGCGCTTTCCTGTACTGGTGGACGGCGGCCGCACGGTCACCGAGGCGAGCATCATCATCGAGTACCTGGACCTGTACCACCCGGGGCCCGTGCCGCTGCTGCCCAAGGACGCCCGCGCCGCGATCGAGGTTCGCAGCATGGACCGTTTCTTCGACAACTACATCTCGACGCCGCAGCAGAAGATCGTGGCCGACAGCATGCGGCCAGAAGCGGAGCGCGACCAACGCGGCGTCACCGATGCCCGCGCGATGCTCGACATCGCCTATGGCTGGCTCGACAAGCTCATGGCCGAGCGCAAATGGGCGGCGGGTGACAGCTTCAGCCTCGCCGATTGCGGCGCTGCGCCTTTCCTGTTCTATGCCGATTGGACACATCGCATCGACGCATCCTTTCCGCACGTAATTGCCTACCGGCAACGACTGCTGGCACGCCCATCGTTTGCACGCGCCGTTGACGAGGCACGACCGTATCGTCCGCTTTTCCCACTCGGCGCACCCGATCGCGATTGATCCGTCTGCCCCAAGGAGTCCGACCATGACGCATGCCCCCACACTTGTTCCCGCTGCCGAACTCGCGCAGCGCAACGACATGCGGTTTCCGAACGAAAGCGACGACTACCGGCGCGCGCGCAATGCGCTGTTCATCGAGGAGATCGAACTGCGCCGACACATCGAACGCGTCGCCGAAAAACGCCGCGCCCTGCCGCCCGGGGGCGAGGTAACGGGTGACTACCGTTTCGATAGCGAACACGGGCCGCTCGATCTCGTCGGCCTGTTCGGCGACAAACAGACACTCGTCGTCTACAGCTTCATGTTCGGCCCACAGCGAGAACGCGCCTGCCCGATGTGCACATCACTGCTGAGTGCATGGGATGGCGAAGCGAGCGACGTCGGGCAGCGAGTCGCACTGGCTGTGGTCGCGCGTTCGCCGATCGAACGCCTCGTCGCGTTCAAGAAGGAACGTGGCTGGCGCAGCCTCACGTTGTACTCCGATACGAACGGCAACTTCAGCCGCGACTACCACGGCATCGGCAAGGACGGCGGCGATGACGCCGCCTTCACCGTGTTCACCCGCCGCGACGGAACCATCCGCCACTTCTGGAGCGGCGAGATGGGCTTCGACACCGCCGATCCCGGCCAGGATGCGCGCGGCGCACCTGATCTGATGCCGCTGTGGACCATCCTCGACACCACCCCTGAAGGACGTGGCACTGACTGGTATCCGAAGCTCCAGTACGCCGACTGATGCATCGCTGCATCAGGTCGGCGGCCAAGCGGTCCGCCGACCTGATCAACCTGCCTGAATCCAGCCAGTCGCAGCAATTGTCACCACTGGCACTGCGCGGGAACCTGACTCACTTCAATGTAGATGACCTCTCCAAAATGCAGCGTGTTGCGCACTGCATCTGTTTCACCCACCCGTTCTAGCGGTGCTCGTCCAGCTGGCGCACTTCGCAACTGATGTCCCATTCGTCGCCGTGGACCATCAAAAAGCGCTTGGTCCAATGAATGGCCTCGTCCATCGATTTCGTTTCCATCATCGCGTAACCGCCGATCACTTCCTTCGTCTCGGTGAATGGGCCATCGACCACGCTGATTTTTCCGTGGGCAAGCCGTACGCGTACGCCTTCCGACGTCGGCCTGAGTCCCGCGGTGTCGAGCATGACCCCGGCCTGCTTCACTTCTTCCAGCAGCTTGCCCATATCGCTCATCAACTTTTCGGTGGGCTGCAGACCACTGTTTTCGTTGATCCTGACCATGGAAAGGAATCGCATTGTGATACTCCTGAAGTGGTTGTTTCGGGCCGGGCGCCGGATGATTACGTATCCTGAAAACCCCGCGGCTACCGATGCAACGAACGAGACCTGACCGGATCGACACTGTCGGTGGAGTTCATTTCTGCGCGCCATGTCGACTGATGCCCAAACGTTCGTCGCGGAAACAAAAACCCCGTCAAGCCGACTTCGCGCAATTGACCATCCATGCCTTGCCGTAGCGATCCGTCAGCATGCCGAAGCGTTCGGCCCAAAATGTTTCCTGGATCGGCATCTGCACCTCGCCACCGTCGGCCAGCGCGTTGAAGATGCGCTCGGCCTCCGCGGGTGTATCGATCGGAAGACTTACGCAACTCCTTCTGGATGCGCTGTGCGACGGGCCGTCCGCACCCATCAGGATGCCGCCGGCACTCTCCAGTTGTGAATGCATGATGCGATCGTGCGCCTCGGCCGGCATCTCGCTGGCCATAGGCGATTCACCGAATGTCATGCGCATGGTGATCTTGCCGTTGAAGACGGTGGCGTAGAAGTCGAACGCTTCCCGGCACTGCCCGTCAAAGTCGAGATACGGAATGAACTGCATGATGGTTGCTCCTGGGTGGGTAAGGACGCGCGGCGACTGATCCCCGGCGGTTGTTCCTGGAAACGACGAACGGGAATGGATGGGATCGACAAGGTTGGCCAGGAGGGTCGGCGGCCGCGCAAGAAACTGCACTTTGTACCGGGCCATGTCGGAATCGACGAACGTCTTGCCCTCCGTATAGGCCGCCACAAGCCAAAAGTGGGGGCCGGCCAGCAAAGGGGCGTGAGCCAGTGACGCCCTCGCCGTTCGTTGTTTTGTGCTTTTCGGATTCCATATCCTGTACATCACACCCGGCTAACGATCGAGAGTGCAGCCTGACTGTCCACCCAGCAATAAGTTCGGCTTCCTGACAGCTCCTGATCTGTGGTCGAGGTCTTCGCCATGAACAACCAAGACATATCCCGCTCCCATTCGATATGGCATGTGAGCACATGGCCGGGCGCTATAGCCCATATTGTCCATCGACCGAAGGAAGCGTCAGATCAGACCCCGGTGCAGATGACCCGGCGACAGATGTTGCTCGCCGCGCAGGATCTCCAGCGGCGAGAACGGCACGAACAGATGATGGCGCAGCTGCGCTACATCAAGCCGCGGGGCCGCGGCACTTCCTGAGCCGCGTCGACCAGCGTGCGCAGACCAGCGCGCGGCACGCCGTTTCCGAAAGCACAAGCTCACCCGCGCCTTGGCTGGTACGGGAATGGACGTCCATACCCTCTGATGGGGAAGATGCCCAAGGGTCAGGCTTCGGACCGCGCCAGCGATTGAAATCCATCCGGTGAGCCGTCGACGAATTGCTCGGTGAGCATGCGGATGAAGGCGGACACTCTTCGGCTGACGTGACGTTGTGGCGGGTACAGTGCCCACACCTCGATGCTGCGCTGCGAAGCTGTGCCCCACACGAGCAGGCGGCCGGCGTCCACGTCGGCCTGCACCAGCGAGCGCGGCATCATGGCGGCACCAGCGCCGTCGAGGGTCGCGTCGTGCACCATCGTCATCGACGACAGGCGCAACACCGGTCGGGTGTGCAGGGTCATCATGCCTCCGGCATGGATCAGGTTCCACGGTGCGTCTTCGGGCATGCCCAGAAGCAACACCGCAGGCACCGGTTCGGCATCGCTGCCCAGTTCGGGTCTGACGATCGACGGATGCGCGGCAATGATCAACTCATCGCGCAGAAAGCAGCGTCCAGCCAACTCAGTGGTGGGTTTGGGGTTGGCGCGGATGACCAGGTCGTAGCCGTCCGCCAATGGATCGATGAAGCGGTCGTCGGCGGTGATTTCCAGTTGCACGTCGGGAAATGCGGCCGCGTATCTCGCCGCAATGCGGCCCAGCCCGCGTTGCGCGAAAAGCACCGGTGCGTTCACCCGCAGCCTGCCGTGCGGCAACCCGACGTCGCCCATCAGCGCCTCCTTGATGTCGTCGATGCGATTGAGCAGCGCGGCGGTTTGCTCGTGCAATGCGGCGCCCTCTTCGGTCAACCGCAACGTATGCGCCCCCCGCTCGATCAGCAGTATCCCCAGCGAATCTTCCAGCTGCCGCACTCGACGCGATAACGAAGCCTTGGGGCGCCCGGTTACTCGGCTGGCCCGGCCAAAACCACCGTGACCGGCTACTGCGTTGAAGTCGGCGAGTGCTTCCAGATCCATACATGTTCCATATATGAGACACGATGTATTGATTCTACGTCTTTCGTCCTTTGGGTGAAACAGCCAGATTAGGTGCGTACCGCACCGAAACCTGTCCCCACTGAAGATCAAAGGAGTAACGAAGATGAGCATTCTGGTCACTGGAAGCACTGGCGCCATCGGCAGCCAGGTCGTCAACGGTCTGGTCGCGCATGGCGCGACCGTCCATGCCCTCACCCGCAACCCCGACAAGGCGACATTCCCGAAGGGAGTGCGCGCCGTCGCTGGCGAAATGACCGACGTGGAGTCGATGCGCGCGGCAATGAAAGGCGTCGACACGCTGTTCCTGCTCAACGCCGTGGTCACCGATGAAGTGACCCAGGCGCTGATCACGCTGGGCTTGGCCCGTGAGGCCGGCATCCAGCGCATCGTCTATTTCTCGGTGCACAACAGCGACCTGTTTACCGACGTCCCGCATTTCAGCGGCAAGTACACGGTGGAGCGCGCGATCGAACAACTCAACCTGTCGGCTACCGTGCTGCGGCCGTCCTACTTCATGCAGAACGACGTGATGATGAAGGACGTGCTGCTGCAACATGGTGTCTACCCGATGCCGATCGGCGACCTCGGCGTGGCAATGGTCGATACGCGCGACATCACCGAGGTCGCAGTGGCCTCGCTGCTGCGCCGCCATCAGGCCAGCACGCCACTGCCACGCGAAGTGATCGAACTGGTCGGTCCGGACACACTCACCGGCAAGGACGCCGCTGCGATCTGGTCAGAGACTCTGGGCAAACCCGTGAACTACGCCGGCAACGACCTGCCCGGCTTCGAGAAAAACATGGCGAGTCGCGCGCCGTCGTGGTCTGCCTACGACATCCGCCTGATGCTGGCGCGCTTCCAGAGCGACGGCATGTTGCCCAAGCCCGGCGCCGTCGAAATCATGACCGGCATCCTGGGGCACGCGCCTCGCTCATACCGGGATTTTGTAAAGGAGACGGCGGCAGCATGGCGTTGAGCAACCTCGCCTTGCAGTCAGAGTCGCTCGATGTCTCTGACCGTTTCATCGGGAGTGAACCTCGTTCTGGATCGGTACGTCGTGCCGATCCAGAACCGCGGCGCAGTGCTCGTCACCGACCACCCTTCGCCGGAATGACGGACACTGCGTTGTTCACACCATTTTTTAGCCGGCCGGCGGCAAATCAAACACGTACGGTGTTTGTTGCGCCGATGCACGCTGGCCGAAGGCGAGTGCGAATGCAGTCAGTCGGCCATACGGCGTCAGAGAAACCGTCGCCCGAAATTCCACATGCTCGACCAGACAGAACAGCGACGCCTCCAGCATGCTGAGGTCATGCGGCGGCAGATCGTCGAGGACCTCCTGCAATCTTTCATCAAGCCATTCCAGCGCGTTCTGCATCCCGGTAGCGGCCTTCACAAAAAAGACGCTGTCCACCGGCAGCTTCGCGATCTGCGTGCCAAAGCCGAGTTGCACCTGCGCCTGCATGGCATGCCAGACGAGCTCCTGCGCATTGCGCGCCCGCACACTGCACGCGTTCTCGGGCCAGACGACACGCCGAGGCTCCGGTGCGAGCTCCGCAAGCGCGCGGCAGATGTTCTCTGCGCCGAAGATCGTCACATCACCGATCTTCAGCACGGGCAGCTTGAGCGCGGGATTTCCGGCGTAGTCGCGCGCGTCCAGCGACGACAGATCGTAGACCGGCGCGAACTCGCAAGCCACACCAAGCTCCAACGCAAATAGGCGCACGAGACGAGTGAAGTGAGAGCTACTGCGCCCGACAATGTATGAGACCGGCAACCGGTCCATGGTGTCTTCGATGATCAGGGCTCACCTCTCGGGGCAAATCGATCGACCTGTTTTTGGCTGGTGGTTGCAGTCGGAGGGTAGATATTTTCTGCCAGGAGAGTGTCTCCGAGCCATCTCACCTTGATAACCAGTCCCAGTATGCCTGAAGATCGAATGGCCACTGAAAAGCCCCAGGCATTTCTCACCCTGGACGCGAAGATGGTGGGCATGCATCATGGCTTCCCAGGGGAATCCAATCGTCATGATCCGACCCGATTCGTTGCGCGATCTGCGCGACCATGCACACCGTGCGAGGGGCTGACGATATCAGGGGGAGTTTCTGTGCCGATAATACGATTGGGCAGGGTCGCTGTGGGGCGGCCAAGTATTCGCGCGTTTCAATTTCACGTGCCCGGCGCTTCACCTTGGACCTTGGTCCTCAAACGATTCACCCAGGTATCCGCAATCTTCGCGGTGATCGTCTCACTGGGCGCTTGCGCTGAATTTTCTGACTACAAACCTGCACCGGGCGAGTCACTGGCCAGCGTCACGCTATCGCCCGAAATGGCGAAGGAAACGCTGACCATGTGCAAAACACTCCATGATTGCCATGAGCTTCCACCTTCCTATGGTGTGATTCTGGTGCCCACGAATCAGCGCATTTCGCTTTACAGGAAATTTTGGAGATCAGCTGCTGCGCGTACGGACTTCTGTTCGGCAGGTATCAGCTTTGAGCCAAAGCAGGACCAGCGGTACTTCGCTGCGTTCATGATTGCAGGCAACCGATGCATCCTTCGCATGTACCGATGGTCGCCCAATCATGTCCGCCCTCAGCCATTCCAGTTCGGATCGCCAGCCTTGGACCCCGCCGCTTATGCGACTCCCGACCCCACGGTGGGCCCACCGCTTCGGCTGTATAACAACTAGTTCGACTCGTTCAAGCGACCCGTCGGCACGCCAAAATATGGCGTCGTGACGTACAAAAAAAGGAGCAGAACGTTGTTGCTGGAGCGACGGGCCGGGCGCGAAAGAGTGCGTCCCGGCACCTGTTCTGAATCATGGCGGAAAGGTCGCTACGCCGCCGCTCCCGTTTCGCGATGAGGCAGTTTCCAGCCGGGTCGGACGAAATGGCAGGTATAGCCGCTCGGATAGTGCTCGAGGTAGTCCTGATGCTCGGGCTCGGCCTCCCAGAACGCGCCGGCCGGCGCCACCTCTGTCACCACCTTGCCGGGCCACAGGCCAGAGGCATCGACGTCAGCGATGGTGTCTTCGGCAATCTCCTTCTGTTCTTCGGAGGTATAGAAGATCGCGGAGCGATACGCGCTGCCACGGTCGTTGCCCTGCTGGTTCAGCGTGGACGGATCGTGGATCTGGAAGAAGAATTCCAGCAGCGTGCGATAGCTCAATGTCGAAGGATCGAAGATGATCTCGATGCCCTCCGCATGGCTGCCATGGTGCCGGTATGTCGCGTTGGGCACGTCGCCACCGGTGTAGCCCACACGGGTGGATATCACGCCGGGATATCGGCGCAGCAAATCCTGCACGCCCCAGAAGCAGCCGCCCGCCAGTACTGCACGTTCATTGGTCATCGCACATCCTCCACCTGATCCAGATAAGCCCCATAACCTTCGGCCTGCATGTCATCGCGGTGGATGAAACGCAGCGATGCCGAGTTGATGCAGTAGCGCAGCCCGCCACGATCCCGCGGGCCATCGGGAAAGACGTGCCCGAGATGACTGTCCCCGTGTGCCGAACGCACCTCGGTGCGGATCATGCCGTGTGTGCCGTCTTTCAATTCGTTCACATTGGCCGGCTCGATCGGCTTGGTGAAGCTCGGCCAGCCGCATCCCGATTCGAATTTGTCGGACGAGGCAAACAGAGGCTCTCCCGACACGATATCGACATAGATGCCCGGCTCCTCGTTATCCAGGTATTCACCGGTCCCGGGCCGCTCGGTGGCGCTCTGCTGGGTGACGCGATACTGCTCCGGCGAGAGCTTCGCGATGGCCTCAGGGTTCTTGCTGTATGTGTTCATGGGCAACTCCTGCTTCAGGCAACGCCGCCGGTTTGAACCAGTCACTTGATACAGGCCAGACCGAAAGCATCTCCCGTTGGGTGGGGTCGTACATAGATTGGGGTTGGCAAGGCAAATCCAATCTGTGCACTGATTCATTTCGAACCAAGGCACCTCACGGTTACGTGCAAGGGAGCCTTGCGGCACCACAAGGCCAATGCCCATCCCACTATCGCCGCAATCACTATGGCGCCCACCCAAATCAGCAAACAAATGCCCACGCCTGCATAGCTTCCCTGAAGCAAATGCGAGGCCCGAGATGAGATTGCAATGAGATGAGCCAAAGCCACTCTCCAGAAATTGGCTCAGAATCTCCGTTCCTTAATGCTTACATCATTGCTGCGGCGGTGGCGGTGGCGGTACTGCACCCGGCGTAAAAGCAGACCCCTGGTTTGGTTGCGGGCTGGCGGCTGGCGGCTGACCTGGCAGAAAGAAGTTGATGGGCGTTCTCGCGTAAGACTGTCTTGGCACGCCATCGGCCGTTTCAGGTCGATACACCCACTGCTTCGCGGCCGCGACCGCCGCTCGATCCAACTCACGAAAACCGCTACTGCGCTGGATCAGAATCTGGGCGGGCATGCCTTTCTCATCGACAAGCGTCAACAGGATAACCGTTCCCTGATGTCGCTCCCGGACCGCCAGCAACGGATAACGTACGTCTATCCGGGTCAGGAGCGCTGTCGGCACGACAACCGGCTCATGTTTGACAGGCACACACCCGACACACCACAACAAGATCGCGGATAACACGCTAGCGCGTCGAAAGAACATGCATCCCCCTACTTTGTGGAAATAAGGAGCCAGAGGTACCTCCGGAGAGGAAAAGTAGCTCTGATTCCGTTGATTCGATCGACTATTACGCGCAGCTCAAACCGGCCTTGTAGTACGCAGCCGGTCCACCGGCTTCGGCTTGAAACCTATCTTGTGCCTAAGGCGCTTCAAATCCGCCAGGGCGTTCTTGATCTTCGGCTCGGATGGATTGAATGGATAAAGCGATTTGGCCGGAACTGAAACTATCTTGCGCTTGATGAATCGGCGCGCCCCAGTCGTGAAGCCTGTTCTTCTCGATCTCGGTTCGACTCACCGCGACAGCATGGAGCCCTGCCGTAGGAACGCCAGCCT
>JBAPPP010000556.1:0-38800 GCA_049280175.1 Rhodanobacter sp. | reverse complement strand
TAACAGCCCAGCACACCGTCCAGGACATCCAGGACGTGCCGATCACGATTCAGGCCTTCACCGGAACGACGTTGCAGCAGATGAACGTCGAGACGTTCAACGACCTGATCAAATACCTGCCCAACGTTACTTTCGCTGCGAACGGTCCGGGCCAGGGCAACATCTACATGCGCGGGCTCAGCACCGGGTTCCTCGGCAACCAGTCCAGCGCGTCGATCGCACCGTTCCCGAACGTGGCCGTCTATCTCGATGATCAGTCCATGCAGTTTCCCGCGCGCAATCTCGATGTCTACATGGTCGACATGGAGCGCGTCGAAGTGCTCGAAGGTCCGCAGGGCACCCTGTTCGGTGGTGGCGCCGAAGCCGGCGCCGTGCGTTACATCACCAACAAGCCGAATCTCCAGAAGACCAGTGGGAGCGTCGAAGCCAGCGCGGGCATCACCGCAGGCGGCGGCCCGAATAATTCGGCCAACGCGGAGCTGAACCTGCCGATCATCCCCGGTACGTTCGCTGTGCGTGGGGTGATCTTCAACGATCATCAGGGTGGCTACATCGACAACGTGCCGGGCACGTTCACTCGTCAGCCCACCGATGGCGGCGGTGCGATGGCTCCCTACGTCGCCGCGGGTGGCACCTCGGTTGCCAATAACTACAGCGTGGCGCAGAACGACTGGAACCCGGTCGACTACCAGGGTGCGCGCCTGTCCGGACTATGGAAGATCAACGACGACTGGAACCTACTGATCGCCGAGAGCTACCAGAACCTGGATGCCAAAGGTCAGTCCTCGACGTATCCCGTCGGTTCGGATGGCCAAACGCTGGGCACCAATCAAATCACCGCGTTCGTGCCATCCTGGAACAACGACCATTACACCAACAGCGCATGGACGTTGAACGGCCAAATCGGTGATCTCTCGATGGTGTACACCGGCGGCTTCACCAATCGCCATATCAGCGAGCAACAGGACTACACCAACTACTCGCGCAGCGCTGGCGGCATGTATTACAGCTGCACCGGCACCAAGGCGGGTCTGTCCAGCGCCGGCAAGCCGATCTGCTATTCACCGATTGGCTACTGGAACGACCAGGTGGCCAGCACGCACCAGAGCCACGAGCTGCGCTTCAGCACGCCGGAAGACTATCGTTTCCGCGCGATTGGTGGTCTGTACTATGAAGACTTCAACATCAACGACCACATGGACTTCAACTACAAGACCATCCCGTCTTGTACGCCGCAGAACCTTGAAAGCGCGCTCGCCGGCGGCAATCCCTGCGTGGCCGACGCGATGTCTTCGCCGGGCGTCATGCTGCCCGACAACACGGCGTTCGGCGAAGTCGAGCAGCGTGGCTACAAGCAGGAAGCGCTGTTTGGCTCGGCCTCGTACGACATCATCCCCGATGTCCTGACCGCCACCGCCGGCACGCGTTATTACCACTACTCCGAATGGCAGACCGGCACGGAGTTCTATACCACCGCCGCCCAGGTGAACGTCCCCAACGGCACCTATGTAGGCAACGACTCGGTGATGGATTACCACACCACGTATCACGGCTTTAAGAGCCGTGCGAATGTGCAGTGGCACATCAATCCGAACATGATGGTGTACTACACCTTCTCGCAGGGCTTCCGTCCGGGTGGTTTCAACCGCACGACCTCGCAGGTGGCGAAGCTCGATGGCGAGCCGCAGTACCAGAAGCCGACCAGCTACGCGCCCGACACGCTGACCAACAACGAAGTCGGCTTCAAGGGCACGTTCTTCGACGACCGCCTGTTGTTCAATGCCTCCGTGTATGACATGCGTTGGGACAACGTCCAGATGCAGTTCTTCAACCCGTTGGTGCTGGGTAACACCACCTTCGCGGTCAACGGGCCGAACTACAAAGTGGACGGCCTGGAACTGCAATTCCAGGCGAAGATTACCGATGGCCTGTCGCTCATCAGTTCGGGCTCGCTCAACCACGCCAAACAGACCAACTCGCCGTGCCTGGTCAACAATATTCCGGGGTCGGCGAACTTCAACTCATGCATCGTCGAAACGGGGACCGTCGGTGCCTTGGCGTCGTTCGCCAATCCGTTTGGTGAAGTGGGCAGCACGCCGGCATTCTCGCCCCGCTCGCAGTTCAATGTGCGCCTGCGTTACGACTGGACCGTCGGCGGCGGCTACAAGGCATTCGCGCAACTTGGCGCCAATCGCACCGGCTCGATGTACAACCAGCCGGCAACCTACCCGAGCGGCGCGGGCGTGACCGACGTCACCACGGTGGAACTGCGCTACCTGCAGGCCGCGTATACCACCGTCGACGCATCGATCGGCGTGGCCAAGGACAGCTGGAACGCGTCGCTGTACGGCACCAACCTCAACAACAGTCACGCCAGCGTGTTTACTTCTTCGGCCCAGTTTATCGAGTCGGAAGTGCCGGTGCGTCCGCGTGTGATCGGTGTCAAGGTGGGCTTCAAGTTCTAAGCGGCCAGCCTCGAGCGATGTTGATGTAAATAGAATGGGGGTGGGTAGGAAGCCCGCCCCCATTATTGATGGTTCTCTCTTATACCCATGAACGCCAACGCAGCCGATCCCATCCTCTCGCCGCTGGAACTTCCCGTTCAGCATGTCCGCCAGCTGCACGCGGACGGGCAGCATGCGCAGGCCTTGCAGGCAGCCCTGGCGTTGTTGGCCGAGGCGCCCGACCATTGCGAGGTGCTCTATCTCGTTGCCCGCAATCAGCGCTACCTGGGGCAGATCGAGGCCGCGCTGCAAACGCTGGCGCGCATGGAACAGCACTATCCTCATTACAGCCGTATGCACGAGGAGCGCGGCCACTGCTACGTCGTGTTGCGCGATGCACCGCGCGCGATCGACGCGCTGCTGCATGCGGTCAATCTCAACCCCGCGTTGCCTTCGAGCTGGAACCTGCTCGAAGGCCTTTACCGCATGGCTGGCGATAGCGCCAATGCGGCCACCGCCGCCTCACACGTCGCCACGCTCAAGCGTATGGCGCCCGACGTCGTACGCGCGACGAGCCACTACTCGGATGGCGAATTCGACGCTGCCGAACAGATCATTCGCGCCTATCTACTCAAAGCGGGCAACGATGTCGAGGCGATGCGTCTGCTCGCCCGCATCGGCCTGAAGCGCGACGTGCTCGACGATGCCGAAACACTGCTCGAAGCCGTGCTGAAGATCGCCCCGGGCTATCATGCAGCGCGCTACGACTATGCATGCGTTCTGCTCGAGCGGCATCTGTATCAGCGTGCCTGCGAAGAGGCCGAGAGCCTGCTTGTGATCGAGCCCGATCACCTTGATTACCGGGCACTATATGCCAGCGCGAGCGTGGGTCTAGGCGAACACGACCGTGCCATCGCGCTGTACCAGAAGCTTCTGCAAGAGGTGCCTGCTGCAGCCGACCTGCATCTGTCGCTCGCGCATTCGCTGAAGACACAGGGACGGCAGGCCGAATCGATTGCGGCGTATCGAGCTGCCGCGAGCGCGCGTCCGGATTTCGGTGACGCTTACTGGAGTCTCGCGAACCTGAAGACGCATCGCTTTGACGACGACGAGATCGCCCGCATGCGCTCCGCGGAAGCGTCGCCAGCCACGCAGCCCGTCGACCGCTACCACCTGTGCTTCGCGCTTGGCAAAGCCCTCGAAGATCGCGCTGATTACGCCGAGTCCTGGCGCTATTACAGCCAGGGCAACGCGCTCAAACGGTCCGAGAGCCGCTACCGCGCCGAGATCATCGAAACCGGCACGCGCAAACAGATCGAAGTCTGCACGCGCGAGTTCTTCGCCAGCCGCGATGGTATTGGCGACAAAAGCCCGGATCCGATTTTCATCGTCGGCCTGCCGCGCGCTGGCTCCACGCTGATCGAGCAAATACTCGCCTCCCATTCCCGCGTCGAAGGAACCCACGAGCTCGGCGAGATTCCGCGCATGGTGCTCGACCTGCAGGGACGGCAACCTGACCTCGGCGATCCACGGTATCCGGGTGTGCTGGCCGAGCTCGCGCCGGAGGATTTTCAGCGGCTTGGCGAAAAGTACTTGAGCGATACCCGCATCTACCGTGGCAACAAGCTGTACTTCATCGACAAGATGCCGAACAACTTCCGGCATATCGGTCTGATCCATCTGATCCTGCCCAATGCGAAGATCATCGACGTCCGGCGCGAACCGATCGCCTGCTGCTTCAGCAATCTGAAACAGCTCTTTGCCACGGGTCAGGAATTCACTTACAGCGTCGAGGACATCGCGCGTTACTACCGGACCTATCTCGAAGTCATGCAACATTGGGACGAGGTGCTGCCGGGTCGCGTGTTACGCGTCCTGCATGAGGACGTCGTCGATGATCTTGAAAGCAACGTACGGCGCATTCTCGATTTCTGCGGACTGGCGTTCGAGCCCGCTTGCCTCGAGTTCTACAAGACGGCACGCAGCGTGCGCACGGCCAGCTCCGAACAGGTCCGTCAGCCGATCTTCCGTGACGGCGTCGATCAGTGGAAGAAATACGAGCCCTGGCTGGGTCCGCTGAAGGAAGCCCTCGGAGATGCGCTGGTGCGCTACCGCTGACCGTCCACGACCAGGGTGAAGGGGCATAGACCCCCAGCGGCAGCAAACCACGGCAAAATCAAAGTTGTCATCTCAAACTGCAAACATGTCCAGAGATGCTGGATGCCCTGAGCCACGAGAGGTCCGTGGACAGTTCAAGCACTGACTACCGGGATACTTGATGAAACCTCGTTTATTGGCACTGGCCGGATTGACCGCACTCGTGTCCCTGGCCGGTTGCGATGGCGCACCTGCCACGACAGGCCATGCGAACTATCGCGTGAGCGGTACGGCGGGCAGCAACACGCCACTGGTTGGCGTGCCGGTAACGGCTACGGACAGCGCAGGAAATCGCACACCATCGAGCTCGACGGACGCGCATGGCCACTACACGATTGAGTTGAAGGGCGCCGGGCCTTTTGTGCTTACGGCACCGTTCAACGACAGCGATGGCACTCCGGCTACGTTGTCAGCCGTGATTGCACCGTCGCCTGACGGCGCGACGTCACACGTCGTAGTGAACCTGAATCCACTGACCACGGTGCTGACCCAGCGTGTGCTGGGCGCGGTGCTTCATGAGGCGCCAAGTGCGGCACAAATGACTGCCGCCGGAATTTCCGCCGAACGCATTGCGCGGGCGAACAAAGACGTGGCCAGCGTTCTGCAGCCGCTGTTCACGGCATTGATATTGCCCGTGCATGCTGCTGCCGATCCGATCGGTGAGCCGTCCTACCAGGCGAATGCGGAAGACCCGCTGGGCAATCTGTTCGCAGTCACGCGTTTCGATGTGCACGATGGAACCATTGCCGTCGGCAGCGATGCCGACCGCACGGTTGTATCGATTCCTGCCAGCGGCGTATTGTCCGCCGCCTTGCCGGCCAGTGCGGCGGCGTCGGCGGCGGCGCTGGCCGAGGGCCCCACCACGACACCCATCCAGCACGTGATCGTCGTCATTGGCGAGAACCAGAGCCTGGACGGTCTGTTCGGCGGCTATGTTCCGCCGCCTGGTCAGACGATCAGGAATCTGTTGTCCGAGGGCATCATCCAGGCCGACGGCGCGCCAGGACCCAACTTCAGTCTGGCGGCGCAGAGCGAGGGTGCGCTTCAAACC
Organism: Rhodanobacter sp.; assembly: GCA_049280175.1. Classification (GTDB taxonomy): domain Bacteria; phylum Pseudomonadota; class Gammaproteobacteria; order Xanthomonadales; family Rhodanobacteraceae; genus Rhodanobacter. The sequence continues at coordinate 33,148 of JBAPPP010000556.1, read as the reverse complement.
AGATACACCATCGATCCCGTTCGCGACGGCAGCTACCGCACGTTGCCGCAACCGAAGACGATCGGCGAGATGGATCCCGTTACGTTTCAGATTGCTAACGGGCTTCCCGACAAGCGCTTTCCCGCGACGCTGCCCAATGGCCCGTTCCAGATCACCCGATACGTGCCGTACAGCACGACGGGAGCGGCCGTCGTGACCGGAGATCCGGTGCACCGTTTCTTCCAGATGTGGCAGCAGACGGGAGGCGATAACCGCAGACACGACATGTTTACCTGGGTGTCTGCCATGACCGGGATGGGCGGCGATACCAAGGGCGTCACGCCAGCCAACCCGTCGCAGGGTGGCGAGCTGATGGGCTTCATGAACATGTCGACCGGTGATGCCCCGCTGTTCCATACGCTGGCGCAGACATTCGCCCTGAGCGACAACTACCATCAGTCCGTGATGGGCGGCACCGGCGACAATTTCTTCTCGCTGGCCACGGCCGACATGCCTTACTTCAACAAGGACGGCGTGATCGCCGCGCCGCCGGCGAACCAGATCGAGAATCCGAACCCGATGGCGGGCACGCCAAACTTCTATGTGCAGGACGGGTATGAAGGCGGCTCGTACGTAAATTGTTCCGACCCCGCGCAGCCGGGCGTGGGCAGCATCCTCGCGTTTCTGCGCGAGAAGCATATCGAGAGCAAATGTACGCCCGGCGCCTATTACCTGGTGAACAACTACGACCCGGGCTATGACCTGGACGGCAACGTCCAGCCGATTGGCCCGAACAACTACAACTATCCGCCGCAGACCGTACCCACCATTGCGCAAGCGCTGGCACGCAAAGGCGTGACGTGGAAATGGTATACCGGCGGGCGCGATTCGGCGGATCTCAAGACCGATGCTGCTGTCATGCATCTGCCGGCGGCGCTGGCGCAAAAAGAGCAGTACAACAACATCGGCGATCCACTGGTGGGGTCGGCAAACGTGATGGCGAATGCAGCCCTGAAGGCCAGGCTTGCCGGACTGACCACGTTCTTTGACGACATCGCGAATCACACCTTGCCGGCGGTCTCGTTCGTGGTACCGAAGAATTTCGATAGCGGACATCCCGGCTATTCGGCACCGGCGAGCTACGAAGCCTTCCTGCAAACCCTATTGGCCAAAGTGCAAGCCGACCCGACGCTGTGGGCGCATACGGCGATCCTGGTAACCACCGACGAAGGCGGTGGCCACTTCGATACCGGTTATATCCAGACCCTGGATTTCTTTGGCGACGGCCCGCGCATTCCCATGCTGGTGGTGTCGCCTTATGCGCGTCGAGGCACGGTCGAGCATACGTACTACGATCATGCCTCCGTGCTGAAATTCATCGAGCGCAACTGGCGCCTGCCGCCGCTGTCGACACGCAGCCGCGACAGCTTGCCGAATACGGTGACCCTGGCGGGAAATCCATACCAGCCGATCAATACTCCAGCCGTGGGTGACCTGATGTCGATGTTCGTGTTCTGAATGCAGTGGAGGCCACCTATGACGGCTAGCTCCCATTCCATCCCTGGCTGAGCGGTGTGATGCGTTCTGCATGGATGACACGGAGCGGTATCGGCTCGGCAGCCTGGGCAGTCCTTGCTCTGTTTGCGGCCGTCGGTCTGTGGCTTCCGCCGTCGGCCGAAGCTTGGCCGATGCTTTCCGTACCTACCGAACCCCACTCCGGCGCAGCAGCGAACGGATCGATACCGATGTGGGTGCGCTATCCGCCGGTGCCTGCGCACTTGAGCGCACTGGCCGCCCTTGGCAAAAAGTTTTTCTTCGACTCCTCACTGTCAGCATCGGGGCGGATGTCCTGTGCGAGCTGCCATAGCCCGGAGCACGCCTATGGGCCACCAGATGGTCTTGCGGTACAGCGAGGCGGAGCGGACCTGCACCAGGCGGGCACGCGTTCCGTGCCGTCGCTGCGCTACCTGACGTTTACACCGCTCTTCAGCCGGCATTTCTATACACCCGCGTCCGAAGACAGTGAAGACGAAGGTCCGACCGGCGGCTTTACCCGGGATGGCGCGATGGCTTCGTTGCATCAGCAGGCCGCGATGCCTCTGCTGCAAGCGAACGAGATGGCCAATCCAGATGAAGAGGATGTCGTCGCGAAAGTGCAGCACGGGGCATACGCACAGGAGTTCGCTCAGGTATTCGGGATGAGTATCTTCAGCCGTCCCAATCAGGCCTTCAACGACATCGGCCTGGCACTCGAAGCATTCCAGACCGAAGACGCCAGCTTTCATCCCTACACCAGCAAATTCGATGCGGTGATGTCCGGCCATGACAGGCTCACGCTGCAGGAAATGCGCGGCTATGCGTTGTTCAACAATCCGCTGAAAGGCAACTGCGCGAAGTGCCATACGGACATGCCGGGCCCGGGCGGACGACCGGCAGCGTTCACCGATTATTCGTTTGCTGCGCTGGGTGTGCCACGCAACCCCGAGATACTCGCCAACCGCGATCCGGCTTATTTCGATCTTGGCTTGTGTGGACCCTTTCGTCACGATCTGGCGGGTGAGACCGGGTATTGCGGCATGTTCAAGACACCGACGCTGCGCAATGTGGCGACACGCACGGTGTTCTTCCACAACGGCCGGTTCCATCGCCTGGAAGATGTGATGCATTTCTATGTCGAGCGCGACACCCATCCGCGGAAGTGGTATCCGACGGTGGCCGGCGTGCTCGATGAATTCGACGACCTGCCGCCGCGATACCGCGACAACATCGATCGCACCGATGCACCGCTGGATCGCCCCTATGCAGGTACACCCGCATTGAACGAAGACGAGATCCAGGACCTGATCGCTTTTCTGAAAACCTTGAACGACGGCTATTCAGTCACGGCTGGCGGGGTCATCGGCCAGTAGCGGCAATAACCCGACGCATGAGTTTTCAAAGCGAGATCGTCCCGCTTCCGGGCATCAGGATTCGACCAGACTTCCGTTCTCGGAACCGGCGATGACGCGATTGCGCCCGCTGCGCTTGGCCCGATAGAGCGCGGCATCGGCATCCCGGCACAACTTCTGCAGCCCGTAGCCGGACGTCTCGGTGGCGGCCAGGCCGACGCTGGCGGAAAACCATACGACACTCCCGTCTCCATCTACCGGTGTTGCTTCAATAGCCACTCGGATGCGATCTGCGATGGCCACACCCTGATTGCGGGAGCACTCAAGCAGCAGAATGCCAAACTCTTCGCCGCCCAGGCGGCCGAACAAGTCGGTTGGACGCAATTGCTGTTGGCAGATAGCAACGGTATGCCTCAGCACGGCATCTCCCATGGCGTGACCATGGCTATCGTTGACCTGCTTGAAGTGGTCCAGGTCCATGGATATCAGGCAGGCGACGCCGTGCTTTTTCTCCAGCAGGCGCAGGGCGCGATCGGCTTCGCCAATAAAGTGCTGGTGGTTGAAGATGCCGGTAAGTCCGTCGTGAAAGGACAGCTTTTTGAAGCGAAGCTGCGAGCGCTTGAGCCGGAACAGCCAGAACACGATGGATACCAGGGACATGAGCAACAGGACGATATAAAGCCGGCTCGTCTCGACGGCCTTGTTGTCCAGGGCCTGCTGCAACCGCAAGATGTTGTTCTGCTTGCTTAGCCCTTCCGCTCCGATCTTCTGCACAAGCATGTGCTGCCGGGCTACTTCGTAGGCCAGAGTCTTGGCACTGATGTCATCGAGATAACCCTTGTCCTGGGCGACGTAGTGCTTGTAGTACGAGAATGCGGCGGCGGTTTTACCCCGCTTTTCCTCGATCCGGTAGAGCACTTCATAGGCATCCTTCAGCCACTCGTTGATGTCGCCCGCGCTACTCATGGTCACTGCAGCGAGAGCAGCTTTCCTGGCTTCGTTGTCGTTGCCCAGCTTTGCGTAGGCCTGCGCTCGCTGCACTTGGGCCGACAGCATGTGGGGAAAGTAATGGTTGATACGAATGCTGGGGCCCATCCGATCGAGCAGTGCCATGGCCTTGCCTGGCTGGTTTTCGCCCAGGTAAAGGCTGCCCAGGACCAGGCGCATGGTGTTGGCATAGACCGGTTGTCGGTCGGCTACGCAGGTATCGATAGCTCGTTGCAGTTCCGGACTGGAGGATGTCAGCCGCTTGCCGTTGTCGAGCGCCGCGACGTGCAGGGAGAGCGGCTGACACAGGGTCTCTCCAGGAGGGATGGCGTTCTCCATCATCGCTGCATACTTGATGGCGAGATCGGTTTGGCCGGCAAAATTCAGCATCTGCGACAGATTCATCAAGAGCATGAAGCGAGCCAGCGGGTCTTTTAGCTGGGGCAGATCGGCCGTCAGGCGGTTGGCCTGCGCAAAGGCCTCCTCGTAGCGCTGATTGGCTGCCAGGTTGCTCAAGAGCAGCCCCGATGCCTTGGCGGCCAGGGTCACGTCACCGGAGTGATCGATGACATCGTGAAACTGGGTCTCGGACTTGGCGTAGTCACCTTCGAACATGGTCTCCCATGCATCGAGGTAACGCAGATGCCATTGCTCGCCCGTACTCAGGCGGGGCACTTCGCGATGGATCTGCTCCAGCATCTGGACGAACTGGGGGTGATCTTTCGTGCGCAGGCTTTCCGTCTGGTTGAGGAAGGCTGCTGGATCCGCAACGGGTGTGATGGCCTGGGCGGTCTGCAAGAGCACGCACCCAGCCATGCCCACCAGCGCGGGCCATGACCAGAAGCGATTCGACAGCCGAGGCACTGGACTTCGTCTATTGCTGAGATGACTTGCCGCGATCGGGCGCCAAGGGATGGTGGGGTTCATCGCCGTCATCATGACCCGACTCGTCGTGCTCGAGACGGGGAGCCTGGGAAACTTGAGGCGCATGCCTGGGCTTGTGCCCGAACTTTTCGGATAGCCGCGAGCTGTCTGCGGATGCCGCCGCGGCCGTGAGGGCCCCGGGCGCCTGCGCCAGTTCGAATAGGTTTGTCAGTTCCGCCACCGATGCGTGACGCAGCGAGGCGTCCCTACCGATGGCTTCCAGCAATTCAATCGTGTCGGGCACGTGCTTCCCCTGTTTCCTGTAATCGTCATTCAGCGGCTTGGTGCCTCTAGCCCCTATGTCACGCGGACACTAGCTTGATATCGGCCGTCATCAGTACTTATTGATAGTGCAGTGTGCAGCGGATGCCTGCCTGGCGCGCCGATCAGGAGAACGACAAGACTAAAGAGTCACCTATGGCACAAAGGCAGAAATCTGGCCGGACTTGGCGCCGTCACCCAGCTCGGTGGGCTCCTGGGATTTCGCCAATAAGCACGGCAAACAGAGGCCGTCCGGGAGGCAGTCGGTCCCAGGGATCGGTTGCATAACGGGCTGATTTTTCTACCTTAGATCGCTACGTATGTGGGTATAAGGGAGCGGACGTCATTCCCTTCGGATGCATTTGGTAGCAATGCCTGCGGCACTCGACCGCGCCCTGGTTCCGGCGTAGTATCGCGGCGGAATGTGATGCGAGTCACGTTTCGCTGTGTTTCAGGGGTTAGGGGCGCGCTTCTTCTCTCTATGAAGAGCGTGGCAAACCGTTGGGGGACGGGCAGGACTTTCCGGACGTCGAAAGGACAGTGGTGCGGCTTCGCCGCACACCACGGGGGTGGGGGCGTGAAACAACTACTGATCTATGAGCAGCCGCTGGTGCTCAACCGGCAGCAGCATCGTCATTTGCGCATCAAGCCGGTGCTGGACAGTTTCGGCTTTGCCGGCGCGCTCAATTCGGTGCCACTAACGACCACCGAGTTTGCCCAGGCGGCACGCGATTATCCGATCGTCTTCGCCGGTGAGGGCGAAGCGCCCGACCCTGCCCAGGCGCATAGCGCCGGCATGCCTGCCGCGCTGCTTGGGCTTTCCCGCGATGACAACCTGTTCGTCGAGGCGGACGGTCGCTGGGCCGCCGATGCCTATGTGCCGGCCTTCCTGCGGCGCTATCCGTTTGTCGTCGCCAATCAGGACGCATCGCCAGAGAGCTTTACGGTATGCGTCGACACGCCATTCCTTGCCAGCGATGACGACAGCCTGAAGCTGTTTGAGGATTCCGGAGAAGACGCGCCGGCATTGAAGCGCGCTCTCGGTTTCCTCGCCGACTATCAGGCGGCGGTGCAGCGCACGCAGTCGTTCATGCAACAACTGCGCGAAAGCAAATTACTGGTACCCAAGACCATCAAGGTCGAACGGCCTGGCAGCCAGGTGCAGACGCTGAGCGGTTTTCATGTGGTCGACGAGACCCGGCTGCAAAAGCTCAGTGGCAAGGATCTGGCGAAGCTCTCAAAAACCGGTGCGCTCGGTTTGATCTATGCGCACGTGATGTCGCTGAGCAACGTACAGCGGCTTTCGGCGCGGCTGGATGCGCGTTCGTCCGTGCCGCGGCACTGACAGATTTGCGGGAAACATCGCGCGAGGCGCGGTGTGCAGGACATTCGCCGTTTTATGGGTCGGACCGTTCTAGGGGTAGTCCATGCATACCAGTTCTTCGTCGAGCCAGGGTTCGTTGCGTTCGTCAGCCACGTCTACCGCCGTACCGCCCCTGCGAACGCTGGCAGCAGCGATCTGCGGCGTGCTCGGCCTGGGCGCGTCACCGCTGGCCTGGGCGGTGACGCCGTCGCAGATCATTGCCGACGGCAAGGCCGCTACCAATGTGACGTCCACCGGTGCAGCGGGTTCGGCGGTGTTCGGGGTCACCACCTCGACAGTGAAAGGCTCGACCGCCTTCAACTCGTTTTCCAACTTCAACGTGGTCAAGGGCGATACGGTCAACCTGACCTTGCCCGGCGCGACGACGAATCTCGTCAACCTGGTGTGGAGCGCACAGGCATCCATCGACGGCACCGTTACGAGTTATCTCAACGGTGGCACAACGAAGAAAGGCGGCGCGGTGTATTTCGCCGATCCGTACGGCGTGGTGGTGGGCGCGAATGGCGTGCTGAACGTTGGCGCGTTGTCGTTGAGTGCACCGACCGCGCAGTTCATGCAGTCGCTGCTCGACAGTAGCGGCAACGTCAATCCGGCAAGCGCCGCCGTCACCACCCTGTTGCAAGGACAGGAGCCGCTCGCCGACAACAGCGGCACTTGCCTGATCTGTGTCGCGGGCAAGGTCAACGCAACCAATGCCGTGCGTATTCGCGCGACCGCGATCGATGTCAGCGGCACGATCTTCGTCAGCGGCAACGGCACCGATACCTTGTCCACGGCGGTCAATGTGGATGGCAATACCACACCAACCGTCGTGGTGGACGGCAACACCATTCGCCTGATGGCGGAGGACAGCAATACCGCTGCGGCCGGCGATGCCGTCGCCAACAGCACGATCAACGTCAGCGGCACGTTGCAGACCGCGAGCGTTGCGCAACCGAATGGTTCGGCCGCCAGTGCCTCGAGTTGGGGGCAGATCACAGCCACCGCCGAAGCCGATACGACGTCGGCGTATACATCGCCTACCAGCAGCGTGCTGTTCGGACAGGCCGGCTCGCTGTTTCATGACCAGAGCGACTTCTTCCAGAACGGCATCGCGTCGACCATCCAGGATGCCAATCTTGCCGCCGGCGACAAGCTCGGCGAAGTGGCTTATGTGCGGGCGTTTTCCACGGCGTCGGTAAACATCGGCGGCACGATCAGCGCCGCGGGCGACGTGCTGCTGCAATCCAGCACGCAAACCAACGCGACGACGGCGGCGACGACCGTGGGCGCGAATGGATCCTCGCCGGTGATGATTTCGGCGATGTATGGCGCTGTTTTCAGCAAGGCCGACACAAGCATCGCCAGCGGGGCAAACGTCACCAGTGGCGGACAGCTCAGCGTGCAATCGTCGACCAACAACACGTTGAATGTCGCCGCCAGCACGGAAGCCACCGATGCGAGCAACTTCGCGGCTACCACCGTGGCCTGGTCGCAGGCGGCGGTGGACGCGGAGGCCACGGTCAACGGCGCGGTCAACGCGAACTCGCTCGACATTGGTGCGCACAATACCAACAGCTTTACGACCAGCGCCTCGGCAACGGCGAGCAACAGCACCGGCTCGGTCGGCATCGCCGGTGCGGTGAGCCTGCAGACGGTGGTGTCGAACGCCGCGCTCGATTCGAGTCCGACAGTCAGCAAGGGCAACATCACGGTTGCGGCGGAGACCGACAACACGGCCAACAGCACCAGCGCGAGCACAGCGACGGCCGGTGCCAGTGACAACCCGGGCCAGCAGGAATCCGGTGCGAATGCCGACCTGAGTGACACGCTCACCGGCAAGACCAGCACCGACTCCAACGGCGCGTCCACCTTCGCCAGCAAGGTTCCGTTCAAGCTCGGCGCGGCCGTGGCCTGGACGGACAGCGACAACAGCGCGACGGCGACGATCGGCAACAACGTCACCATCAACACCGCTGGCAATGTCGCCGTGCATGCGACGGTCAATGACACCGGGATCCATAACGCCGCGACCAGCGACACCGAATCGGAAGCATCGTCGGCCGACGAAGGCACAGCCGACAGCGGCGGCTCGTCCGGCGGCAGCAGTGGTGGCAGCAGTAGTGGAGGCAGCCCGACCACCGTCAACGTGTCCGCTGCGGTCGCCTACGGCAACTACCAGCATCAGGCGGATGCGGAAATAGGCACCGATGACAACATCACCGCGGCCAATATTGGCGTGGGCTCGCAGGTGCTGGTGCCGTTCGACTGGACGTTTGGGCTCAGCACGGGGGATCTCTCGCCACTGCTGCAAATGGGTGACAGCCTCGACGATTTCATCGCCGGTGCGCAGGCGCTGCCGGGGCTGGTCACGCAGGCCAAGGCCATTCCGCAAACGATCGCGAATGGCGCCAGCGGCTACGCGAGTGCGTCAGCGACGGATGCGACCGCCGACATAGGCGGCCAGGTCAACTACTTCGCGATGAGCAACACCGATCGTGCCTGGGTCGGCGACGGCAGCGTGCTGAAGACAACGGCCCCGAAGGCGGCAACTCCCGGCGCGGACAGCTGGCAGACCACGCTCGACTGGGGCACCACACCGATCGCCTGGGCGCACTCGCTCAACGTGGCTTCCGATACCGAAATCGCCACATTCAATCTGGTGGGCGATGTCACGCCGTGGGCATCAAGCACGAAGGGTGACAAGGCCGCCGTGGGCGGCGCATTCAATTACGGTGGCTACGAGAACAGCACGGTGGCCGGCGTCGGCAGCAACGTCAGCCTGACCAGTTTGAACGATGCAGCCGTGACAGCGCTGAGCAAGGACACCCTGTTCGTGCTCAGCCCGGTGTCCGGTACCGGTGGCACGGCCAGTCTGCAGGGAACGGTTGCAGTTACCGACGTCGACGATCATACGCATGCGACGCTCAGCGCCAGCGACACGGTGACGGCGCGTGCACTGGATGTCGCGGCGACCAACCCCCTGATGGTCTGGTCGTTGTCCGGTGCGATCGCGATGTCCAACCAGGCCAGCGTCGGCATCAGCATCGGCGTGAACGACCTGACGACCGATACGTTGGCGAGCATTGGCAACAACAGCGCCGACGAAGTGATCGCTGCTGCCGATCAGTCGGCACCGCCCGCGCCAGTGACGGGTCTGACGGAGACCGGCGGCCTGGTCGCGGTTTCTTCGCTCAGTGTGCTGGGCACCAGCAGCGGTGAATCGGGGCTGTTGTCGGTGGCCGGTTCCAGCGTCTCCGACAAATCCGGAGACGATAGCGGCGGCAGCAGCGGCGGCAGTTCCTCTGACGCAAGCGCACCTCCGTCCGGTTCCGGATCCAGCCTGACCGACATGCTGCAGAACGTGCAGTCGGTGGCCGACAAGTTGCGCGGCGCCAGCGACAAGCTCAATTCAGCGTTGACCGATGTCGACGAGCTGACCGGTGCCAGCAGCTCCGGCTCCTCGCTGCTCGATCAGGCCAGCAGCAAATTGCAGTCGCTATCCGATGGCGATCAAACCTTGCAGACCATCATCGGCAAGGCGACGTCGATCAGCTCGTCGAGCGGTGGATCGAGCGACAGTTCTTCGGGTGGCAGCTCGTCGGGCGGCAGCTCCGAACCGCCACCGGAGTTCGGACTCGGCATCTCCGGTGCAGCCGCCGTCAATCTCGTGCAATTGAATACACGCTCCGTGCTGCAAGGCGTGAATGTCGACGACGGCAGCACGGCGACAAATGTTGCTGTGCAGGCGATCAACAATGCGCAACTCGGCAGCATCGCCGGTGGCGCTGCGCTAAGTCGTGCGAAGACCACTACCGGTGGTGACCTTGGCGGTGCGGTGGCCTATTCCAGCGTTGCCAATACGACGGCAGCAACGGTGGACAGCAGCACGCTGAAGAATTCGCCGACGGTCGTTGTGAATGCGCTCGATGGCAGCGAACAGATCGCGATAGGCATTGGTGCCGCCGTGCAAACCGGCACCAGCGGCACCTCGGCCACACTTGCCGGCTCGGTGTCGGTGGCCACCTCGGCCAACCAGACCACGGCAACCATCAGCAACAGCACGCTGGATGGCGGCAGCGGCAGTAACCGTTCGCTCGATGTCACGGCGTATGACGACTCGCGCCTCGGCATTGGCGCCGGCAGTCTTGCCGTGAATAAAGGCAGCGGCAACAGTGCCAATGGCGCACTGGGCTTCACCTATGCATCGATCGCCGACCAGACCAGTACAAGCATCACCGGACACACCGGCAACGCGACCGCTTACGACATCAACAACTTTGACACGCTGTCGGCGCGCGCACTCGATTCGTCGGAGATCGCGGTCGCCGTCGCAACGGGTACCTATAGCCCGAATGGCAGCGGTCTGTCCGGCTCGTTCATCTGGAACAAGGTTGGCAACAGCAGCACCGTCGATATCGATGGCGGCATGCAGATCAAGACTGCCGGCGCCATGCAGATCGAAGCGAATGCCGTGGATGCGAGCGATGCCAGCGTTGCATCGCTGGTTTCCGCGATCGGCGCGCCGGCTTCGTCCAGCGGCTACGACTTCAGCGGCAGCACGTTGGCGTTCAGCGGTACGCAGCCCAGTGGCAGCGGCAGTGGTGCGCCGATCGATACGTCGCAACCGGATACATCGTCACTGACCAGCTCCGGCTGGGGCAGCTCGATCATTGCGGTGGCTGGCGACATCAGTGTCGGCAAGAACAACGTCGGGCTGTCGCTGGTCGGCAGTCAGGTCAGCAATACGCATCAGGTGTCGATCGGCGACGCTGCACTCAATGCCGGGGGTGCCATCGGCATCCAGGCCGAAGACAACACGCGCATTCTCAGTCTTGCCGTGGGCGTGGGTGTGTCCAGCGGACAGTTTGCCGGCCTCGGCAGCGCAACCTACAACCACGTCACCAATCAGGACCAGATCCTGTTGGGCTCGCAGGTTGCCAGCTCCGATACGGCATCGCTGCAGGCCGCCAGTGTCGACAGCGTGGCGCAGGACAGCTCGGCGATCTACACCCTTGCGGGCAATGTCGCGATCAGCAAGGGCAACGCGGCCGCCAGCGGCGCGGTCACCTACAACGATATCGCCAACACGGTCAGCACGAGTGCGGGTGCGACCAGCTTCAACACGGGCACGGGTGACGTAACGCTGGATGCGAACAACGATGCGTTCGTCGTGGCGGGCGCGGTGGCGGGTGCTGCCAGCAAGGGCACTGGCCTGGCGTTGTCGTTCGGCTGGAATCAGACCGCAAACGTTACCTCGGCCACGCTCGAGAACGGCAGCCTGGTCACCGCCGGCAATCTCGGCGTGAACGCCGACAACGCGTCGAACCTGTACGCCTTGACTGGTAGTGTCGGTATCGGCGGACAGGCAGCGGTGGGGCTTGCGGCGAGCGTGGCCAACATAGGCGACTCGACGACGGCTACGGCGCAGGACGTCGGCCTCAATCTGTCCGGCAACGGGCAGGTGGCTGCCAGCGGCAGTGGCCAGCAATACACGCTCGGTGTGGCTGGCGCGTTCGGCGGCGATGGTGCGGGCGCCGGTTCGGTGACCTACAACACGATCAACGACACTATTACGGCCGACGCGAGCCAGCTGTACGGCGTCAGCAACGGCGCTGCCGCAACGACTGCTGCGGCGCAGGCCGACAACTTCACCGTCAGTGCGCAGAACAACGCAGCGATAAGCAGCCTTGCCGGCGGCATCGGCATCGGTGGCGACGCCGGTATCGGCGCCGCCGTCAGTGTGAGCACAGTGGGTGGCAGTACCACGGCGATGCTTTCCAATTCGGTGCTGTCGGTAACGCAGGACACCGATGTCAGTGCCGTATCGAACGCGTCGATCAATACCGTATCGGTCGCGGGTGCGGCATCCGGTGAGGTTGCCGTCAGCGGATCGGATACCACCAATATCATCAGCAACTCGATTGCCGCCAACATGACGGATGTGGGTACCGGCGACGGTTCCACCGGTGGCAGCAGCGTCAACAGCACCAACAGTACATCCGTGACAGCGACGAACAACGCGTCGATCAACGCGCTGGCCGGCGCGGTCAGCGGCTCAGGTTCTGCGGCCGTGGGCGCGGCGATTGCCGTCAACCAGATCAGCACGACCACGGACGCGTCGTTCCTCGGTGGTGCCGACAACCGCACGTACAAGACCGAGCAACTGCTCGTCAGTGCCGGTGCCAGCAATCCCGATGCGACATCCGGCGGCAGTGACGCGAACATCAATGCGATCGCCGTCGGCGCTGCCGGTGGCGGGGACGTCGGTGTGGCCGGCTCGGTTGCCGTGGATCTGCTCAGCGGCGGTACCGATGCGCGTATCGACCAGGCTGCGAACATTATCGCCAACAGCAATGTCGGCGTGCTGGCGAGCAACGATCAGGGCATCAATGTGCTGGCAGGCGCGGCGGCCGTGGGGGGCTCAGCTGGCATTGGCGTCGGCGTGGTGGTCAACAGTGTTGGCAGCACCACCAATGCAGGCATCTACAGCAGCAACGTCACTGCCTATGGCAACGACGCCGCGCTGTCGGTCGACTCCGGCACGCCCACCAGCGCATCGACGCTGGACAACAGCATCAACGTGAGTGGTTCGACCACGCCCGGGTTCATCTCGGACCCATCGAATTACGTCGCACCGGATCTTTCCAGCACGCTGACGCAGGTGCATGGCGTGTCCGTGAACGCATCGAACCAGCAGCACATCGCGACGCTTGGCGTTGGCGTGACGATAGCCGGATCGGTTGCGGTGAGCGCGCTGGCCGGTGTCAACGAAGTGGGCGGCGCGACCTCGGCCGTGATTCAGGACGCGAACATCAATCAGGCCGACCTGGTCCCGGGCAGCACGGCAAACGGCATCGTCAGCGCGCCGCTGTACGCCAACGCCAATGCCGACCAGCAGGTCGACGTGCGGGCGAGCAGTCGTCAGTACGAAGCGAACATGGTGGCGAACGTCGCGGCCTCGGGCGCAGTGGCAGTCGACGGCGCGGTGGCGACGAACATTTTCGACGCCAGTACCAAGGCAAGCATCCTCGATACAACCACGTCTTCGCAAGCCGCGACCACGGTCAGTGCGACCGGCAATCAATGGTCGCTTGCAGGCGCCATGGGTGCCGCGGCCAGCGGTTCGGTCGGCGGTGCAGCCTCGGCATCGGTGGCGATATTCAGCGCCAATACCGATGCGCTTGTCGATGGCGGCAGCTTCGATGTGGGTAGCTTCAATGTACTCGCAAACAATGTAACGCGGGGCTCGCAGCTCGGTGGCGCGATCGGTTTTGGCGCTGGTGTGGCGGGTGTGGCGGGCGTCGCGATTGTCAACGTGGACAGTGATGAGACCTCGGCCACCGTGCAGGATGGCGCGCAGATCACGACCGCCGGAAACGCGGTGGTGCAGGCGACGTCGAGCAACGTCCAACAGGACGTCGCCGTTGGCGCCGCGGCAGGCCTCTACGCGGGCATCGCCGGCGGTGCGGTGATCAATGTGATCGCCAACAGCACGCATGCGAGTATCGACAACAGCGCCCTGACCGCGGCCAGTGTCGCGGTAAATGCCACCGACACGCAGTCGCTGAATGCCTACTCGGGTGTACTCGGCGGCGGTTTTGTCGGCATTGGTGGCGGCATCAATCTGTCGCTGCTGCAGGCCAGCGTGGGCGCCGGGGTTCTCGACAGCACGATCGACGCGACGTTTGGCGGCGTTACGGTGGACGCGGCATCCACTCGCAACGTGACCAGTGTTGCGGCAAGCGCGGGTATCGGCGCGGTCGGCGTCGGTTTGTCGGCCGGTGTGATTGTCGCGGGCAGCGGTGATATCAGCGACGGTGGCACGGCTGATTCGCAGGGCAACCTCAATGCGAGCGGGCAGGTCAATCTCGGTAATCTGTCGAGCCTTGCCGGCGGCAGCCGGGTCGATTCGAACGTTTCCGATTACGGCCTGAGCAGCAGCCAGCTCGACGCCAGCAGCGTGCAACAGATCAACACGGCCGGCAGCTACAACCTCGGCAGCGCGACGGGTACGGACGCCGCCAGCTTCGGTGCAAGCGATGGCATCCAGTCGCTGGTCAGTGGCGGCACAATGACCGCACAGCAGGGCGTTTCGATCACGGCGAACGTCAGCAACAGCACCAGCAATACGGCGGGTGGTTTTGCCGCGGGTGCCGTCGCGGTCGGTGGATCGCTGGCGTATACGACGCTGAACACCGATATCCAGGCATCGGTCGCGAGTGGCACGTCGATCAAGGCCGGCAATGGCATCACCATCTCGGCCACCAGTGCCGATGCCAGCGGCGGTCCGGCAGTATCCACCAACGCGATAGCGGGCGCGGGTGGTCTGGTCGCAGCGAGCGCGGCGGTGTCGATCAGCGATATCAACAATTCCGTGACCGCCAGCGATGCCGGCACGCTGACCGCGGGTACCACAGGGCAGGGTACGCTCGCGGTGCTGGCCAACGACAGCAGCTCGTCCTCTGCGGGCAATGCCAACGCGAATATTTCTGTCGGCGCGATCGTCGCCGGCACGGTAGTAGTGGATGCGCTGCGCAGCAGCACCGTTGACGCAACCATTGCAGCAAATACGACCACGTCCGGCTTCAATCTGGTCAACGTGGCGGCATCCGACACGGGTTCTGCTTCGTCGCAGGCGGTGATGGGCGTTGGTGGGCTTGTCGATGCGGTAAGCGGTGTGGTCGCCAATGCAAGCGACAGCAGCGCGGTGACGGCCAGTATTGGCGCGGGCGCAAACATCAGCGCTGCAAACACGACGGTGAACGCAAGCGCCGCTCCGTCGGCGCTCTCCTCTGCTGAAGGCATTACCGTCGCCGGTGTTGCCGGTATCGGCGCCAACATCGCCGATGCCGATGTCGACGACAACGTGCAGGCACTAGTGGGTGATAACGCTATCTTCGGCAGCGGCAATCTCGCCGTGATGGCCGGCATTACGCCGACCGTGAGCGCGACGACGACGGGCGGCGCCGGCGCGGCGCTGGTGGGTGCGAACGCGGCCGTCTCCGATGCCAGCGATGAGAGCAAGGTGCGGGCGAATATCGGCAACAACGTGGTGTTGCCCAATGGCAATGTGACCATCGCTGCGGCCAGCTCGACCACGCAGACTTCGAGCGCGAAGAGCATCACTGCCGGCGGCATTCTTGCGCTCGGCGCGGCGGACGCCACGTCGAGTTCGACGGTGACTACCACGGCATCGCTCGGGGACGGCAACGGTACGCAGCAAGCGACGCTTGGCAACCTGATCGTGATGGCCAGCGGTCAGGACACCAATGATGCGAGCAGCACCGCTGGCAGCGGTGGCCTGATCAGCGGCAATGCATCGCTTGCCACCACACAGTCGACCGCGACGACATCAGCGACGATCGGCCAGGATCTCAATCTCGATCAGCTGGCAAACTTCTCGCTCACGGCATCGCATGCATCGCTCTACGGTGGCGCGGCGAATTCGACCAACGCGGCGGCGGTGGGTGCAAGTGGCGCCAATGTCGACAACACGGCTTCCAGCACCACGCTCACCAGTATCGGCAATAACAGCACGGTTGCCACGCAAGACGACCTGTATGTCTCGTCGCAGTCGAAGTTTGCCAGTGACGGAAATAACGGCGGCGCCTCCGGGGGCGCCGGCGGTATCGTGGCGGGAGAGGCGGCGGGCGTCAGCACCGTGCTGACGGCAAACAACAGCACGCAGGTTGGCAGCATGGTCAACCTCGCGGCGGGGCTGAACCCGAATGAGACGCCGCTGGGCAACCTCACCCTGCTGTCGGACACCGTTATCAACGGCTTGTCTGATCAAGCCAGCCTCAGCGTCTATGGCGCCGTACCTATCGCCGATGCGGTAACGGATCTGCAGGGCACGTTCGGCAGTTCGCTCACGATCGGCGATGGCAGCAACCTCAGCAGCAACGGCCGGGTCGACATTGCCACCTATGCCAATGTGCAGAAAATCGGCAACTCGGCCAGCGCCAATACCGGCGGCATTGCCACCGTCGGCACCGCCGATGCGACGGTCGACCTGACCTCGAACCAGTCGGTGGCGGTTGGTAACAATGTCACCATCACCAGTGTCGGTGAGGCAGACATCGTTGCCGGCAAGGATATCGTCAATAGCGCGGACACCGAGCTCAATCCGTCGGTCGTTGCGCAGGCCTATATCCGTGGCCTGATCGCAATTCCGCACGCGTCGGCAACGGCCAATACCACCAGCAATGCGACGCTGACGCTTGGCACCGGCAGTCAGATTATCGGTGGCAGCGATGTGGCGATCGGCAGCATGTCGGGCAGCACGCTGGTGCAGACCGATGGCACTGGCCACGGTTACGAGCTCGGTTTCATTCCGGCGACACAGAACAGCAATAACCAGAGCAATGTCGCCAACGCGACCACCACCATCAATGGCAGTGTGCTCGCCGGCAAGTTCGACACAGTCAATATCAATATCGATGCCAACGGCAACCTGACCGACAGCGGCAGCAGCAGCCCGTATCAGTACGTCAAGTACAACGCAAACTGCAGCACCAGCGGTGGTGCGACAGGTTCTTGCTTCAACCCGACGGCCTATCTCAATGCGTATTACGGCACGCCTTCGGATACGAATTACCAGGGCTTCGACAACGCGAATACCGGTGCTTTCATTCTCGGCGGCACGTTGGCGCAACAGAACGGCATCACCTACGGCAACGACCTTTACGTCAGCGGCGGCAATGTCTATCTGTATGGCTCCAGCATCGCCGGCAACGGCAATGTTACGGCCAACGGCGCGCCATCCATCACCATCGAAAACGCCAGCCCCGACTATCTGATACTGCCGGGTATGCAGGTGAGCTTTGGCAGCACCGGTTCGGTGATCGTCGCCGGTGGCGCCGATCCGAACCATTTGGGCAATATCGATGTGACGCAGACGCCATCGAGTGCGCAGCCGACCATCACCATCAATTCAAGCTATCCCGCCGGTGGTGGCGCAACGCCCGGCATTGTGGTGCTCAACGAGATCGACAACCTCGGCGGCTCGGTGACGATCAACGACTCGGCCGGCTCGCTGATCGAATCGCCGATCCACGCCAATGCGGTAACCGTGACGGCACCGAATGGCGGCATTGTCTTCAATCACCCGTCGGAAGACTGGACCTCGGACAATGATTCGGTCAGCTCGCTCGGTACCAGCGGCAGCTGGTTGAGCAGTTTCCTGAATACCTTCGTCACCAGCCCGGACAATACGGCCGCGGCGATTGCCAACGCTGTCTACGGCAATGGTGCGACGGACACCGGATCGCTCAACAGCAACCTGCTCAACTACAACAACAATCCCGGAAACGCCCAGAAGACGCCGGTCGTGCTGTATGGCTACTGTGCGCCGTACGCGCAAGGTGGCTGCGGCGGTGACAGTGGCTGGAGCACCACCGGCATCATCAGTGGTCAGTCCGTGGATACCGTGCCGTACATCGCGCTGAGCCAGAGCGGCAACTTCGCGAATGATTCGTCGTCATCAGGCTCTTACGAAAGTCAGACGCTGTCGGTCACCGCGAACTTCATCAATATCAACAGCCCGATCTATGTCGGCACCCCGGCAACCTGGACGGTGCAGACGACAGCGGCGCTCAGCACCTGGATAAGCCAGCAGACGGGCGGCAATCCGATTGCCATTCCCGACGCACTGCTGCAGACAATGACTCCGGGCAGCCAACTGATCGGCGCCTCGTACAACCCGTCGACAAATCAGATCCTGCTCAACAATGTCAATGCCAGCGGCGGTGGCCAGGCGTTTTTCGACGGCAAGATCGTCAGCACCGGTAACGGCAGCATTCACGTCAACAGTGGCTTTGGCCAGGTGATTGTAGACAACACCACCGGCGATCCGCTGGTGGTCAATAACATCTATACCGGCAGCGGCGGTCTTGGTCTGATCACCATGACCGACACCCTCAACACCTTGCCGGGCAACGTGCCGCGCACGACCTGGTATGTCAGCCAGAACGGCGGCGCCGCGGTGGAGTACGACAACTCCAATGGTGCGACGACGTGGCAGAACGGTGCACTCGTCGGCGCGGTCACTTCGACTACCGCGTATCAGCCGCTGCAGGGTGAGGAATACACCTGGTCGGCGACGACCAGCGTCAATCGCGAAGGCAGCTCCCACTGGAGTTGGGGCTCCGCCGACAACGGCACTGCCGGCCAGCATTGGGATATTGGCTCATCGCAATTCGTTGGCGTTGGCGGCAGCGGTTACGCAAACCTGAGTGGCAATGATTACCTGGTGAGTCTGTCGGGCCAGTTCACCGACATGACGCAGGAAGACATCTGGTATCACGGTTGCAGTGGCGGACAGGGTAGCGGTTGCCACTACAGCACAAGTGCAACTGGTTTCAGCAGTGATCAGAACAGTTGGCACTCCGAATGGGATTTCCTGTATCCGACCGCGGGCACGCTGAAGCTCAATTTCACCCAGCGTGCCGATATGCCGATCGACATCGCGTTCTCCACCAATCAGTCCAATCGCGTGGAGGTCGACTCCAACTCGAATATCCTCTTGAATGGCGTGATCTCCAATACCAACGCGCCGTCCAACACCTCACTACCCGATACGTTGCTGCAAGCTACCAATGGCGGCAGCATCCTGCAGAATTCTTCAAACGCGCTGATCTGGACGCATGACCTGAGCATGGTCACCACCGGTGGCGGCAGTATCGGTACGGCGGCGACGCCGATCCAGACGCGCATCGTGCACGACAGCACGCCGGGCAGCACGCTCAGCGCGAAGACGGATGGCGGCGACATTTACATCGACGTGGATTCCGGCAACAGCGATCAGGCCATCAACGCCATCGCCAAGGGCGTCAACGGCAGTGGCACCTCGATTTACGGCGATGTGTCGATAACCGGTACCGGTTCGCTGGTTGGCATTGCCGGACGCGCACGTGACGTCATCGGCGATGATGTCACCCTGATCAGCACACTCGGCAGTATCGGTACGCTGCTTACTCCGCTGAACGTGGAAACGCATCCGGAAGTCCTTTACAACGGGTCGATCAGCAACGGCTCGCTCAACGCGCAGGCACGTGGCGACATAGGCATCAACGATTTTGGCGGCGACGTCTGGGTCGGCAGCATTGTTTCCGATACAGGCAGCGTCGCGTTGTCGGCACCCGATGGTGGCATCTACGATGCGCGCCTGCTCTCGCCCGCCACGACCTTGTCCGCGACACAGGCGCAAGCGGTCTGGTCGCGCCTGCAATTGAACAGTAGTGGCGCGGCACAGACCATCGCCGATGCACTGCAGAACCAGGTGAATGCGGCCTATGGCGACTACTGGCAGCTGCTGTCGGTAGGCTCGGTCTCCAATGGCGTATTCACGCTCAATGCGGACGCCGTTGCGCTGTATCAGCAACTGGCACTGGCCGACAGCGCACAGTTGCCGACGGGCCTGAGTCCTGCCGCGTTGACTCAGGCTTATGTCAACGCGCGCTACAACAACGACATCTCGTTGTTCAACACGTATGTCGGATCGAACTGGCAATCGACAGCGGCCTTCACCAGCCAGCAGAGTGGCTACAGCTTCGTTATCGCCACAAACTCGACGTTGTACCAGAGCCTGCTTGCCAACACGCAGTGGAGTTCCGATCAGCTGACCTACGCGATCAACGTTGCCGCGCTCGCCGCACCGTCGGGAGCGCAGGTAGGCACCGTTGCACCGAATATCAGCGGCAACAACATTACGTTGACTGCGGGTGCCGGTGGTATCGGCAGCACGGCAGCACCGATCTCAATCAACTATTCCGACTTCCAGAATCTCTTCACGTCCGGTGTCGCAAGCCAGGCCCTGCAGAATGATGTGCTGGCACTCGGCATGGCCAATACCCCCGGCGACATTTTGCTGCTCGATGCACATGGCAATGTGCTGCAGCCCAGTGCACCGAATACGACGGCGAACCTGTCGACGATCTCGATCGCACAGACCAATCCGCTTTACCTGGCGGCCACCGGCGATGTCAGTGGCTCGGCAAGTGCGTCGGTGTTTGTGCAGGCCAATGGCGATCTAAACCTCGGCGGCCTGACTTCCGGTGCCGACATGCGCCTGGCCGCGACCGGCAGCATCGATGCGGCAATCGGGCGGACGACGAGCCAGGCGGCACTCACCAGTGGCGGCAATCTGGTGATCAATGCCGGCGGCGGTGCGATCAGCTTTGGTGATGGTACCGACGCGACGCATCCGGGAGATGCCTTGTCGGTGCAGATCAATGGCGACCTGCTGAATGCTTCGGCGTCGACCGATCTGTTGTTGCGGCAGATCAGTGGCGATCTGCGTATCGGCAGTGTGTTCGGCAATGGCGAGGTCTCGCTGGCAGCGCCCAACGGCAGCATCCTGAGTACGCTCACGGGCCTGAGTGTCGAGGGCAACAACATCGATCTGAGCGCTGCCGGCGACATCGGTCAACGGGTTGCTGTCGGCACCGGTGTCGATGCGCCGTTGCAGGTTCAGGTAGGGAGCACCGGCTTGCTCAACGCCACGGCCGGTGGAGCGGTGAACATCGAGTCGCCAGTCGCCGCATTACACGTCGGGACCATTGATAGCGGCAATGACCTGACCGTCACCGCGACGCAAGCCGCACTGACCGCGCAACAGCTGACGTCCCATACTGGCTCGGTGTCCGCCGCGGCAGGTACCGATGGAGACATTGCCTCGGTGCAGGCAGCGACGGGCGCGACGCTCACTGCCGCCGGCCGTCTCGATGCCGGCAGCGTAGACAGCACCACCGGCGACATTTCGCTGGACGCTGCCACGGGCATGAGCCTGCAATCGGCCCAGGCCGGCACCGGCAATGTGTTCGTCAATCTGGTCGGGAGCGGCACGCCCGCCTTTGTGCTGGACAGTAACGGCAACGTGCAGGCAGGTAGCACGATCGACGTCGAATCCAGCGGCAGCCTGACCATGGACCAGGGCAGCCAGATGAGTGCCGCCGGTGCGGTCACTCTGAACTCGTCGGGCGATATGCAACTTGGCAGCGTGCAAAGTCTCGCTTCGACCGGCACAGCGATTAACGTGAACGCCGGTGGCGCGATCAGCAGCAATGGCGCTGCGATCAACCTGCAGGCACGCCAAGGTGGCGCGACCTTGTTGCAATCGGTGGACGATATCGGCAGCGCCGTGAGTCCGATCGTGGTCGACGTCGATACGATCAGCGGTACCAGTACCACGGGCAACGTCTGGCTGCATGCGCTGGGCGATATCGGCGTGACCAGCTTCACCACGCCGATGGGCAACCTCAGCATCGTTGCGGACCAGACGCTGGATTACACCACGCTGCTTTCGAGTGGATCGACCACGCTGAGTGCTGCGCAGATCGCCGGTGGGCAACTTACGGCCGGCACCAGCGCGCAGCTGACCTCAAGCGGCGCGACCGCCGTCGACACCGTGCAGACCGGCACCGATCTGCTGATCAATGCCGGCACCACGCTTGCGGCGACCAGGTTGAACATCGGCGGCAACGGCAACCTTTTCAGCGGCGGATCGATGACGCTGGGTACGACCACTGCAGTCGGCGACATCAACGCCACCGCGGGCACCGATCTGACCGCTGCCACGGTGAGCAGCACCAGCGGCAATGCGACGCTGACGGCGAAGCAGGGCGATCTCGACGTGACCGGCTCACTGAACGCGGCGTTGAACGCCACGCTGGCATCGGGTGGCAACACCACCATTAATGCTCTGACCGTGGGTGGTGCATTGTTGTCCAACAGCGGCGGCGACACGCATATCGTGCAAGGCACGGTCGCCGGTACCAGTCAGCTCACTGCTGGCGGCATGTTGAATATCGACGACCTGCAAGCGGGGAACGATGTCACCACGCAGTCGGCGGGCGATACCCACCTCGGCGACGTCGTACTGAGCGGCGGTTCCTACAAAGGAAACGCGAACGGCGAATTCGACGTGGACCAGCTGCTGAACGTTCAGAACGGCGGTGCGAATCTGTCCTCCGGCACGGACATGAATTTGCTGAGCGTGACCACATCCGAAGATCTGACGGCACAGGCAGGTGGCAATCTCAACGCGACGACGCTCAGCGCCGGTGGCACGGCAACGCTGACCTCGGCGCAGGCGATGACGCTCGGCACGACGACCGCAGTCGGTGACATCCATGCCACCGCGGGTACCGATCTCGCCGCCGCCACGCTGAGCAGCACGAGCGGCAATGCGACGTTGACGGCGATCCAGGGTGATCTCGGCGTGACCGGTTCGCTGAACACGCCGTTGAATGCCACGCTGGCGTCGGGCGGCAACACCACCATCAATGCGATGACCATTGGTGGGGCATTGGTGTCCAACAGCGGCGGTGATACGCACATCGTGCAGGGCATCGTCGTCGGGACCAGCCAACTCACTGCTGGCGGCATGTTGAATATCGACAGCCTACGGGCCGGCAATGACGTCACGACCCAATCGACGGGCGACACGAATCTTGCCAACGTGGTATTGAGCGATGGTTCGTTCCAGGGCAACGCGGGTGGCGACTTCAACGTCACGCAGCTGCTCAATGTGCAGAGCGGTTCGGCCAACATCCGGGCTGCGGCTGATGTGGATCTTGCGCAGGTCATCACGGCAGGCGCATTGACCGCGCAGGCCGTCGGTAACCTGCAATCGAACATCCTTGAAATCGGTACGGATGGTCAGTTGAGCGCGGGCGGCAGCATGGCCCTGCTGGGTACGACGACAGCCGGCAACGACCTGAGCATGCTCGCCAACGGTCACCTTGGCTTTGCCGGAATAACTGCCGGCCGGAATGTGTTCGGTCAGAGCGTCACCGATGGTATTGACGGTGACAGTGTGGTCGCGGGCGGCAGCATCCGCTTCGTCGCGGCGAAGGGCATTCACGTCGGCAACGCGCAGGCCGGCACCGATGTCGATCTGCAGGCCGGCACGGATGTCATCACACAGACGGTGAGCGCTGGCCACGACGTGAATGTCACCGCAGGTACTGACGTCAACATGTTCTCCACGCAGGCGGGCAACCAGTTGAGCGTGGATGCGGGTGGGTCGCTCACCGTGCATGACATGGAGGCGGGTCACGCGATCGGTCTTGCCGCAAATCAAATCAGCTTTGCCAGCCTGACTGCGCCGGACACCATCAACCTGCTCGCGCGTGACGGCAATATCCTCGGTGCCAGGCTAACCACGCGCGATGCGTTTGTGGCGGCCAACGGAGATATAGCACTGGATGCGGCGTTCATCGGTGATCGCATCAATCTTGCGGCCAACGACATCACCGCAAACATCACGCAGACCAGCCAGGGCCAGCCACTGTATTCGGTACTCACGGGTTATCAGGGCGGCGTAGCCCGACGCATCACCGTTGATGCCGGGGCCTCGCAGCAGTGGATGATCGACCGCTTGTCGGCGGTGCAGGCCGCGCTGGCCACTACCGCGCCGCGCGCGGACATCCAGTCCGGCCACATCGAGCAGACCCTCTCGCTTGATACTTCCATCGCCAAGGTGCGGATGAATCAACAGCGCGCCTACCTGGTACCGGCGAACGTGCAGTTGATGCAACCGCACTACGACTTCCTGCTGTATCAGGACGGTATCCACACGCTTACCGATGCGTTCGTGGTCCGTTACGACTTCGGCTACCAGATCCAGACGCCGAATTTCATCGACGACCATCTGTGGGCGGCACCGGATTATCTGGGTGAAAGCGCGCTGCGCTTCAATGGTCGTTACCTCACTGAACAGACGCAGCCCGATTCGGATGCATCCGCGCAGCGTGCGGTACCGACGTGGTTGCAGAACGACAGCAGCAAGCTCGTACAGTCGGTTGATGACGGAGTGGCCGTCAACCTCAAGGCTCCCAACGCCCCCGAATGAAGATCCAATGACATGCCCAAGAGCCATGAAGTCCGACGTCGCTGGTGCCAGTGCGTCAGTACCGCGATTTTGTTTGCCGGTGGCGCAGGCCTGGTTTACGCGGATCCACCGCCGCTAGTCCAGTCCAGCACATTGCAGAACGATGCGCAGCGAATACAGCGCTATTACCAGCAGCCGGCGCCCGGCAGTCAGAGTGCGCCGGTCGATCCGCTAAAGCAGGGCGATACGGCACCGACAAACAGCCACGGGCCGACATCTGCAAGCGGTAGCCATTTCCTGCTGCGGCAGGTGGTCTTCAGCCACTCGGCCTTGCTGCCGCAGGCAGAACTGGACGCCGCTGCGCGACCGTTCGTGGGGCAGCAGATGGGTCGGGCGGAATTGCGCGATCTGCTCGCGCACGTCAATGCGCTCTATACCAAGCGCAAGATCACCACCGCGCGCGCAACCTTTGCCAGCCAGGCGGTGACTGACGGCGTCGTGCACGTCGAACTGGTCGAAGGCCGCCTGGCCAAGCTGAAGATTCAGGGCACGCGGCACACGCACGATGCTTTCATTCGCAAGCGGGTACACATTCAGGATGGTCAGGTCGTCGATTCGGATGTATTGCGCGATGACCTGATCTACCTCAACCGCACGAGCGACCTGCAGACGAAGGCGTTGCTTGAGCCGGGTACCGAACGCGGGCAGACCGACATTCTGCTCAACGTCGCCGAGCCCAGTCGCTACAGTCTGGATCTGTTCGTCGACGACAACGGAGTGGACAGCACCGGGCGCCTGCGCGAAGGCGTGGACGGCCACATGTATGGTCTGTTCGGCGTTGACGACCGCCTTGACGCCAACATCGCGCATTCAAGCGGTGCCAACGACGGCACGGTGTCTTACTCGATTCCCGTGACGACGAGCAACGGTCGACTCGCGGTGAGCTACGCGAGCAGCCAGATCAATGTGATCAACGGCGCCTTCCGCGATATCGACATCGTCGGGCGCAGTTCGGTGGGCTCCGTCGGCTACACACAGCCGATCATTGCAACGCTGAGCTGGCTCGTCAGCGGTATCGGTCAGTATTCGATCGACAACGCCACCACCAATATCAGCGGCCAGCGTATCGCCGACACGCGCACGCAGGAATACACATTGGGCGGCAGCGTGCAGCACCAGTCCGATGGACAGAGCTGGAGCATCACGCAACTTGTGACGCGGCTGCATTCGGACGAACCGATGCTCGGCAAGGACAGTTTTCTCATCGCGCCCGGTAGCGCGGATTTTGTCCAACGACTGGGACAATCGTTTTGGGCGATACGTGCAGATGCGGGCTGGCAGTTCAGTACGGGCGACAACATTCCGTCGGCCAATCTATTCCAGATCGGCGGTACGGGCAGCGTGCGTGGTTACGAGCGGGGCATCATCTCCGGCGCGCGCGGCTATTACGTCGATCTCGAACTGCATCGCACGATCGGGGCGCGCTGGGATCTTTACGGTTTCGTCGATCACGGCACGATCTACTCGTTCTACCCGAGCAGCGAAAGCATCACTGGCGTTGGACCCGGCGTGCTATTTCGTTACTCGAAGTGGCTGACGGTATCGGCCGATGTCGCCAAGTCGCTGCAGACGGTCGTGCCTGACCAGGGCAGCATCCGCCTGGATGGACGTGTGACCGTGCATTGGGACTGAGCGCGGTGAATCCACGGACGCTCGCATTTTGGTTGCCCTGAGGCCCACGTCGAATCGCACAGTTGAAGAAAGACAAAGGCTCCGCATTCATGCGGAGCCTTTGCTTAAATCAGTTCGGTCGCACCGTCTTCACGGGAGTGGCGGTGAAACCATGCCGCTTGCCGGCCGCGTCGAAGTATTCGCCGGCGACCACACCGAAATTGTTGATCGCGGTCGCAATGGTCGCCGTTGCGCCGGGCACATCGAGGTTGTGGAAATGCTTCTGTGTTTCGACGAAGCCGTGGAGGGCTCCGGACGCGTCTGTGTAATAGCCGGCGATCTGGCCGACATCATTTACCGCGAATGTGACCGTGGCGGCTGCATTCGGTACGTCGATCGTTGAGAACTGCCCGTTCGCGCTGCGATAGAAGCCGTGCGTCTGGGCTGCATTGGTATCCCAATAGCCGACGACATCGTCGTTGCCGTTGATGCCGAGCGGATACGTATCGAGCGCGCCCGCAACATTGATCGGTGTATCGAATCCGTGGCCGTGGCGCAAGATGCCGTGGTACACGCCGTCGGCGTCCCAGTACACGCCGGCAATCGCACCGAACTGGTTGACGCCGTCTACATTCGAGTTGAGATGGCCCGGAAAGTCGACCGTATCGAGACGCTTACCCTGCATCAGAAAGCCATGCTGCTGCCCAGTTGCATCGGCATAGCCACCGTAAGTCGTGCCGAGATCGTTGGGGCCGCCGGCGGCGCTGAAATAGGCACCCAGCACGCCGCTGGGATCGAGCGGCTCGAACTGGCCGTGGCGATAGGCCATGGCGTGTGATGTGCCGCCATTGATGCTGTATTGACCGGCCAGTTCGCCAAAATCGTTGATCCCCCAAAAGATTGTCAGCGACGATCCCGGGTAGTCGAGCGTCTGATAGGTGTAGGCCGCCTTGCCGCTGGCGGAGCCGGAGGGTGCGGTGGCCGGCGCCCCGGCTGCAGAGTCCGCAACGGCGCCACTGCTGTAACCGGCGAAGATGAGGGCGAAAAGGGCGGCCGCTCTTGTGAGCCGGCCATACGAGGAGCGATGATTTGACATGACTTCAATCCCTATTTGGATGAGACGGGCGATGGCATGGCGAAGGCCTGCGGCCATCCCGAACGGTGCCATCTCTCTTTACAGCGCAAAAAGGGTGGCTGCACCGACACGAATGGCGCAGCTATCTCCGCCACGACGTCGATCGCGATGGCCAGACCCGCAGCACGCATGAACGCCGAGCCAAAAATCACGGAAACCCTCGAGCGCGCCGCGCAGGGCGACCCCGCGGCGATCGACGCGCTGATTCCGCAGATCTACGCAACATTGCATCGATTGGCGCGCCGCCAGCGGGCGCATGAGGCGGCGCACACGTTGGAGACGACGGCACTGGTCCACGAGGCCTATCTGAAGCTGGCCACTCAGGGCGATGTCACGTTTGCCGATCGCGCGCACTTGTATGCGTACATGAGCCAGGTGATGCGCCATATCCTGATCGACCACGCGCGACGGAAGAAAGCACAGAAACGCCAGACACCGGAGATGACGGCAGGGCAGGCGAGATCGGACATCATCGACGTGCTGGCCATCGACGAGGCGTTGAGTCGGCTCGCCGCCCTGGATCGGCGCCTTGCGCACGTCGCACAACTGCGGTTGTTCGCGGACCTCTCGAGCACTGATATCGCCGAAGCCCTCGGTGTCAATGCACGCACGGTCGAGCGCGACTGGCTGAAAGCGCGCACGTTTCTGTCCGCCTGCCTGATGCCGGATACGTGAGGCAGTGTCGGTAACCACGCCGTGATTACGCTATAGAGACATGTCAGAACGGGAATACGCGCTGCCGATGACGACCGACTTTGCCCGACGATGGCTTGAGATCGAACCGCTGATCGATCGGCTGTTCGAAATTCCCGCCGCCGGGCGAGCCGAATGGCTGCGCAGTCACTGCGAAGATGCGACGCTGCGTGCGCTTGTCGCGCAGGCGCTCGACAATGCGCCCGCGATCGAGGCACTCGAGCGTGGCATGTCGCAATGGTTGCCAGCGCTCGGCGACAACTCTTCCGATATGCCGCCGGCCATCTCAGGCTATCGCGTGCTTCGCTTCATCGGCGCCGGCGGCATGGCCAGCGTATTCGAGGCCGAACGCGAACTGCCTGGCGGCCCGCAGACGGTCGCGCTCAAGCTGTTGCGCATCGACGTTCACGACGCCGACGAGCGCCGGCGCTTCCTGCGCGAGCAGCGTATCCTCGCGCGGCTGCAGCATCCGCATATTGCGCAGTTGCTCGATGCGGGGTTCTCGCCGACGGGCACGCCGTTTCTGGCTCTGGAGTTTGTCGCCGGTGTCGACCTCGTCACGCATTGCGAACAACGCGGCCTGGCCGTGCGTGCACGCCTCGCATTGTTTATCGACGTGTCTGCAGCGGTCGAGCATGCGCACCGCAGCTTGATCGTGCATCGCGACCTGAAGCCGAGCAATGTGCTTGTCGGCGCGGATGGTTGCGTCAAGCTCGTCGATTTCGGCATCGCGAAGCTGCTAACCGGCGAAGGCGAGCAGACACGCACCGAGGTGCGGCGCCTGACCCGCTCGTACGCGGCTCCCGAGCAGTTCACCAGCGATACCGCGACGACGGCGATCGATGTGTACGCGCTCGGGGTGCTGCTGGCCGAGCTGCTCTGCGGTCAACAGTCACGTCATATCGACAAATGCGCCGATGGGAAAGCGTCTGCATTCGACAACGAGCCGAGGCGGCGAAAACTTGGCGTCGATCTTCACGCGATCGTGCAGAAGGCGACACGTCCGGATCCGATCCGTCGCTATGCCAGCGTTGCGGCGCTGCGCGACGACATCGAGCGCTACCTCGACGGCAGACCGTTGCAGGCCCGACCGGACACGTTCACGTATCGCGTCTTCACGCTCGCCAAGCGGCATGTGCTGGCTGTCTCGGTCGGCGCGCTGATAGCGATGATCCTCGCCGGGGCGACGGCAGTCGGCCTGCATGAGGCGCGTCTCGCGCGTCGCGCCGCCCAGGAAGCGCACGCGCAGGCGCTCACCGCCGGAGGCGAAGCAAAGCGCGCGGATGCGCTTAAATCGTTCCTCGAAGGTCTGTTCGACAGCGGGCCGGACGGAGCGGGGGCGAACGAAACCGCCGAGGAGCTGCTTGCGCACGGGCGCGAGCGAGCCGATCGGGATTTTGCAAAGCAGCCCGCGCTGCGTGTCGAGATTCTCGCGCTGGTCGGCGATCTTGAGCGCCGCAGCGGCGATGCGGATCGCGCGCGGCAGCCGCTCGAGGAAGCCGCAGCGTTGGCGAAGGTGCAGTTCGGTGCGACGGACAGGCGCACGCTCCACGTCGAATACCTGCTAGCGAAAGAAGCTGATGAACTCGGCCGCGTTCGCGATGCGACGTTGCGGCTGCAGAACGCGATTGAAGCATTCGAGTCAGGTCCGAACCGCGACTCGCCGGAAGAAGTGCAGGCACTTGCGTGGCTGGCGGGCCTCGACGAGCGAATCGGTGAGTCGGCAAAGGCGATCGACATCGGCACCAAAGCCGTCGAGCTCGCACGTCGCGTGCTTCCGGACGATAGCGGTGCGTTGACCGAAGCGGTCATGAACCTCGGCTGGATCCTGATGGATGCCGGCCATCCCGTTGGGGCAGAACCGCTGTTACGCGAAGCACTGACGCGCAAGCGCAGTCAGCTCGGTGAACGACATGCCGATGTCGCCGACGCCATGGCGATCCTGACCTCGGCGTTGATCCAACGCGGTCGCTATGGCCAGGGTGAGCAACTCATGCGCGACGCGCTCGACATCGACGCCAGCGCGTACGCGCGCCCCAACGCTCACGTGTCCTGGCATCTCAACGATCTTGCAAACGTATTGGCACTGGAGGGCAGGTTCGATGAGGCAAGTGCGTTCTATGCGAAAGCCATTGCGGTCGATCAGGCGCTTGCACCAGCGGCGACACTCAGCGAAGCGGTGAGCCTCGGCAATCTCGCGCGGACCCATTTCAGGCAAGGTGCCTACGCCGAAGCCGAGGCTGCGCTTCGCGATGCGATCAACCGCAAGCAGCGCCTGCTCGGCGCGGACTACAACGACAACGGCCGCAGCTACGATCGCGCGGGTCTGGCCGAAATCCTCATCGCGCGAGGGCGTTTCGACGAAGCTCGAGCCATTGCCGACGATGCACTCGCGGAGGCGCAGCAGCGGCATCGTGAGGCGCATCCGGAGGTTGCGTTCGCGCTCACCGTCGAAGCCGAGCTCATGGTCGCAAGCGGTGCTTACGAACGCGCAGCCACATTTGCCGGGGAGGCTGTCACGATGTACGCCGCACTGGCCGACCAGGACTCTGAAAAGTCGATCAGGGCGCGTCTCCTCTCTGGCGAAATTCTGCAGACTCTCGGTCGCAGCGGTGAAGCCAGGTCACAATTCAAAAGTGCTCTCACGGCAGCCGACGCGATCTCGCCGAACACGGCCGCGCTCGTTGCGCACGCCGAGGCCGACCTTGCACGCGTCGATGCTTCGCTGGGCGACCACGCTGCTGCGGGTCAGCTTCGCGCAGAGGCAAGGGCATCGCTGGCCGAAATTGGAGCAGGACCAAATACCGACCGGGATGCAACGCTACGCCTACTCGTAAATCGGGGGAATACTCTCCATTAACGCAGACAATTCCTGGGGCGCTCATGATCGACGAGGCCAAACGCTTGAAACCTCACTCAACCACCCGGGAAAACGGCGTAGAAGCCGTTTCCATCGTGGTTGCCTGCACTTGTTCCCCGGTTTGACCAAGTGCCACCTGAGCACTTCGGGCGGACGAGGGTTTTGCGCACTCCTTGACTCAGCTATTGGGCTTCAGTCACCAGGTATCGGCTGATGCATACGCATACTCAGCAGCAAGTCATCGGCGGTGTGGTGCTCGTCATCGCGCTGGCGCATTTCATCTGGCCCTCCCGGATCGCGGAATTCAATAGCCAGCGTCAGTCTCTACGTATCAATCCCACGACCGTTCTTGGTGTACGGATTCTCGGTGTAGTCTTGCTACTCATCGGCGTGCTTGCGGTTCTTACCTGAAACCTTTCATGCGTTTGTTCAAGCCACCGTTACTCTCTCCTGCAGTCGTGCAGAGGACTTGAAAGCAGGTGTCACCCGATTCGCCAAAGTCTGTCGTTGACAATGCTGCAGGAAAAGGTGCCGGTCGTTTCAGCAATAGGCGACCCGAGATATCCATGGGTCGAAGCCATCGAGTTTCGTCCACAAATCGACCTTGCCCGCTGTTGCGAAAACACGACCGCAGCAACGACGACGCCCGGGATGAAAGTCAGCTCACCGCTTTCCATATTCCGTGAAAACGTAATCTCTATTCTTCACTATCGTATGGCACGCGAACCCGCATTTGGCGTCATTCTGTTGTGGAGGCATGGAAGCCGCGGTCGCAGGCTTGAACGTGTCGGTTGCGACGTCATAGTCGAAGGCGGCCCATCCCCACCCGCCGCTATCCGCGAATCGCTTGCTGTCCTTCTCCATGAAGTCCACGTTTTGCAGCGCGCCTGGTACCGTCGTCGGACCCGGGGCCGTTGCGCTCTTCTTCGGGTCCCAATGGATTTTCGCCATCTTGGAGCCATCCGGGAACGGCTTGCCGTTACCGGGGATACCGGATTGATAGGCTGCGATCATTACGGGGTTACCGAGGATCACGGCGATCGCGCTTTCGCTGTGACTGACGGCGATGGTTTGCCAGCCTTCGTATCCCCTGAAGTCGGAGAACGCGAGCCCGCCGGGCACTTTCACGGTGTACTTGTCATGGGCGGCCGTTGCCGAAGAAACGGCGACCAAGCCGATGGAAACGGCCAGAGCAGCGCAGCTGCTTAACGCAAAGTATTTCAGAGTGGAGTGCATGACCAACTCCCAGGTAACGAATGATTGAGTGAGAAGGTCCGCAATGGACACGATCTAGGGGGCTGTGCTTTCTCGCAAGCCGATTCAATCGTTGTTCCTGTAGCGCTGATCTTTGCTGTTGCTACACGGGACCGATTTGGATGTACATCAACTCCCGATAAGGCGATGTGAAGGCGTTCGATTCAATGACGTTCGACCGGAAAATGTTGCTTCCAGGCTCGTGGCTGAAGCGCTTTCGGGCTCTATTTCTTGAGGTGTTGTTTCGCGGGTTCACTGAGCGCCGAGAACGCCAACGTCCCCTGACTGATTGGCACAGCGTTTGGAATCCGGTGTGCGTCGCTATTTGACACCAACCCTTTTCAGTTACGCAGTCGCACCTGATATTCGGCACGCATCCACTTGCTTCAGACAGGTGCAATGTTCTCAGTGAGCCTTCTGCAACGAGGGCTTGCAGCCAGGTAAATTAGATGAATACCTCGATAGATTCGCAGTTTTGCGCTGTTAATGGCCTAAACTTCGCGTTGAATCCAACAAAAGGCAAGCCAATGACCATTGATCTCAAGATCCTTTCCCCCAAAGAACTTCTGGCGCTCATCGCAAACGCAAATGCGCAGATGCATGAAGCACAGGCCGCGCAGGTCGAGACCGTCAAGCGAAAGATCGAGGCCTTGCTGAGCAATAGTGGTCTTACCCTGGACGAGGTCTATCCATCGCGCGGCAAGAAAGCGGCTGGAAAGAAGGGCGGCAAAGGCTCAGTTGCGCCTAAATACCAGAATCCTTCCGATCCATCACAGGTCTGGTCGGGTCGTGGTCGTCAGCCGGTCTGGTTTGCGAAAGCCCTGAGGCGCCGTGGTGCCACCGTGGAAGATCTCCTGATTGGCGGCGCCGCCAAATCCGCAGCTCCGTCGGTGAGCGAGAAGTCGGCGAAGAAAGCCCCCAAGAAGGTTGCCAAGCGAGCAAGCAAAAAGGCAGCAGCAAAGAAGGCGGCGTAAGCGTCGCCCAGAGTTTATATAGACGGTAGTAGCGAAGGCAGGTCATCGACCGCCTTCGCTACTGGGGACGTCCAGCACGGTGTCTCTGGAGATCCGCCGGAACAAGCTATCTTGCTTCGAGCGGTGCGTAGCCGAGCGGCCGCCTGCATCCGAAGCGGACATGACAGCACAATGTCCGTGCTTTAGCCCTGTAGATCGCGGAGGCGCATGAAAAGATCAATGCGTGTTGTTGCGAGCTTGCTAGCCCTTCTGATGGTTTCGGCGAGCGCTGGCCGGAGTCATGCAGATGAGCGTGCAGAACAGTCTGCGTCAAACAACTATCT
>JBAPPP010000555.1:0-3993 GCA_049280175.1 Rhodanobacter sp. | reverse complement strand
TTGTGGGAGCGACTTCAGTCGCGATGCTCTTTCCACTATCTGCACCAGAGCATCGCGACTGAAGTCGCTCCCACAGGAAACAAGAAGGTTCGCTCCTACAGGAGAAATTCGCGTACGGCCGCTGCATCGAACGGCCAGTCCAGCTCGCGACCGCTGACCTCGTCGCGCAGCACCGGCACGCGCGTACCGTAGCGCTGCTCAAGCACGTCGCTGTCGTCGACCCATACACTGTCGAAATCCGGCGCGCGCGCCTCGGCCAGCACGGCCAGCGCGAGGTCGCACAGGTGGCAGTAATCGCGCTGGTAAAGGATCAGATCGGACATGCGGCTGCGAATGGACTGCCAAAGACGGGGACGCCGCGTAGAATAACCGTTTCATTCCATAGATCAGCAGTACAACCATGGCTGTCAGCGTATTTGACCTGTTCAAGATCGGCATCGGCCCTTCTTCCTCGCACACCGTTGGGCCGATGCGCGCTGCCGCCCGCTTCGCCGAGCGCTGGCTGGAGGAAAAAGGCGTGCTCGATCGGGTAACCCGCGTGCGCGCCGAACTCTATGGCTCGCTGGCGATGACCGGTCGCGGCCACGGCACCGACAAGGCGGTGCTACTTGGACTGGAAGGCCAGCATCCGGACACCGTCGATCCCGATCAGATTCCGCAGGCACTCGAACGCATCCGCGGCACCCAGCGTCTACGCGTGCTCGGCAAGCATGAGATCGAGTTCGAGGAAAAGCGCGACCTCGTCTTCAACAAGCGCCAGAAGCTGCCGTTCCACACCAACGGCATGCGCTTCAGCGCCTACGACGTCGACGGCAACGAACTGGCCAGCCGCGACTACTACTCGGTCGGTGGCGGTTTTGTGGTGAATACCGACGAAGCGGCAGAAGACCGTATCGTCGCCGATACCACCGAGCAGCCCTATCCGTTCTCTACCGGCGACCAGATGCTCGCGCTGTGCAAGGAGCACCACCTGACCATCGCCCAGCTGACCATGGCGAACGAAACAGTTTGGCGCAGCGAGGCTGAGATCCGCGACGGCCTGCTGACCATCTGGAAGGCGATGCAGGATTGCGTCAACCGCGGCCTGCGTTCGCCTGGCGTGCTGCCTGGCGGACTGAAGGTCAAGCGTCGCGCACCCGCGATGGCCGAGGAATTGCGCAACCAGCCGGAAGCCGCACTGCGGGATCCACTGACCATCCTTGACTGGGTGAATCTCTACGCGCTAGCGGTGAACGAAGAGAACGCCGCCGGCGGTCGCGTGGTCACCGCCCCGACGAATGGCGCGGCGGGCATCGTGCCGGCGGTACTGCACTACTACCAGCGCTTCTGCCCGAAGGCGAACGATGATGGTGTGGTCGAGTTTCTGCTCACCGCCGCCGCGATCGGCATCCTGTACAAGGAGAACGCCTCGATCTCCGGCGCCGAAGTCGGCTGCCAGGGTGAAGTTGGCGTGGCCTGCTCGATGGCCGCCGGCGGTCTCACTGCTGCTTTGGGCGGCACCGTGCTGCAAGTAGAGAACGCCGCCGAGATCGGCATGGAACACAATCTCGGCCTCACCTGCGATCCGATCGGCGGCCTGGTGCAGATCCCGTGCATCGAGCGCAATGCGATGGGTTCGGTGAAGGCGATCAATGCCAGCCGCATGGCACTGAAGAGCGACGGCAAGCATCGCGTGTCGCTGGACAAGGTGATCAAGACCATGCGCGACACCGGCCGCGACATGAAGGACAAGTACAAGGAAACCTCGCGCGGCGGCCTCGCGGTCAACGTCATCGAGTGCTGACGCTCCTGCCCCTCTCCCCTTTGGGAGAGGGCTGGGGTGAGGGAAACAATCTTGCGGTGATCCTCACGCGGAGCCGCCGCTATTGAAACCTCCCCGCGAGCACCCGCCCCTCACCTCAGTCCTCTCCCCGGAGGGGGAGAGGAAGCCGAGCGCCGAGGCTGACAGGCCGTCGACGGGTCTGCCATCATCCAACCCCTGTCGTCGCCTAGGGGCGACCCATCGATTTAACGGAAAACCGCATGTCCTCATCCAGCCCCCTCCACCGCGACGTTGGCCCGTTCGCCCTGATGCTCACTGGCCTGGGCTCGATCATTGGGTCTGGCTGGCTGTTCGGCGCGTGGAAGGCCGCTGGCCTGGCCGGCCCCGGCGCGGTATGGGCGTGGGTGCTGGGCGCGGCGATCATCATGACGATCGCGCTGACCTATGCCGAGCTCGGTGCGATGTTCCCCGAATCGGGCGGCATGGTGCGCTACGGCCACTACTCGCACGGCTCGCTGGTCGGCTTCATCGCGGCCTGGGCGAACTGGATCGCGATTGCCTCGGCGACTCCGGTCGAGGCCGAGGCGTCGGTGCAGTACATGTCCAGCTGGAAATGGCAGTGGGCGAAAGACCTGTACATGCACATGCCGGGCGGCGCGGGTGAGCTGAGCCATGCCGGCCTGATAATCGCTGCGGCGCTGGTGGTCGTCTATTTCCTGGTGAACTTCTGGAGCGTGAAACTGTTCGCGCATTCCAACGCCGCGATCACTGTCTTCAAACTGGTGGTGCCAGCCGCAACCGGCCTGGCGCTGATCGCCAGCGGCTTTCATCGCGAGAACTTCGCTGTCGGTATTCATGGTGGTTCGCACACCACAGATTTTGCGGCGATCCTTACGGCCGTGGCTACGGCCGGCATCGTATTCAGCTTCAACGGTTTCCAGAGTCCGGTGAACCTTGCCGGCGAAGCGCGCAATCCCGGCAAGAGCATCCCGTTCGCGATCATCGGTTCGATCGCCATCGCCACTGTGGTCTACGTGATTCTGCAGATCGCCTATATCGGCGCAGTGCCACCTGACCTGCTGGCCAAAGCCGGCTGGCACGGTATCGACTTCAGCTCGCCGTTCGCGGAATTGGCGATCATCGTCAACCTGCACTGGCTGGCGATCCTGCTGTACGCCGACGCGTTCATCAGCCCCAGCGGCACCGGCATGACCTATACCGCCACCACCGCGCGGATGCTCTACGGCATGGAGCGCAATGGCACGCTGCCGAAAATCCTCGGCCGCGTGCATCCGAAGTGGGGCGTGCCGCGCCCGGCGATGTGGACGAACCTCGCGGTGTCGTTCATGTTCCTGTTCTTCTTCCGCGGCTGGGGCACGCTGGCGGCGGTGATCTCGGTCGCGACGATCATTTCCTACCTCACCGGCCCGGTCAGCGTGATGACATTGCGCCGCACCGCGACCGAACTGCATCGACCTTTGCGCATCACTGGCCTGCCGATTCTCGCCGGCATCGCGTTCATCATGGCGACCGAGCTTCTGTACTGGGCCCGGTGGCCGCTCACCGGCGAGATCATCCTGCTGATGGTGGTGGCACTGCCGGTGTACCTGTATTACCAGGCCAAGATCGGCTGGCACGATTTCGGGCGGCAGATGAAGGGCGCATGGTGGCTGGTGTTCTATCTGCCGATACTGGCGTTCGTCTCATGGGCCGGCAGTACCACGTTCGGCGGCCACGGCTATTTGCCCTATGGCATGGACCTGGCAGTCGTCGCATTGATCGGCCTGGTGTTCTACATCTGGGGCGTGAAATCCGGCTGGCGCACACCGTCGGTCGAGGCCGCGCAATTGGCAGCGCAAGCTGATCCATTGGCGCCACTGGTGCCGCCGGATGAAGAGACGGCAGAGCGCATCACCGGGCACTGAGCTTCCGGTCAAGCCATCAAACAAAGACGCGCGGCTGATCACCGCGCGTTTTTTTGTGTTCGGCATCGCTGTACGTGGGACAGTAGGTTGGGGTGAGCGCAGCGATGCCCAACATCACCCACGGTGCCATGTTGGGCATCGCTGCGCTCACCCCAACCTACTGTCCCGCGTACAGCGATGCCGAACACGCAAAAAAAAGCGCGGTGATCAGCCGCGCGTCTTTTTTGATTGCCTGACTGAAGCTCAGTGTCCGGTGATGCGCTCGGCCGTCTCTTCATCCGGCGGTACCAGCGGCGCCAATGGATC